>NZ_JBIWCL010000018.1:118949-180999 GCF_044761485.1 Streptomyces sp. NPDC097617 | reverse complement strand
TTGAGTTCTCAAGGAACGGACGCTTCCTTTGTACTCACCCTCTCGGGCTTTCCTCCGGGCTTTCGTTCTGTTCTTGCGTCTCCGACTCTATCAGATCCTTTCGGGCCTGACCCCCAGTCAGCGGGGTTTGCCTTCCGGGCTGTTGGGCCCTTCCGACTCCCGAACTCTAGTGGATTTCCCCGGCGATTCATAATCGGCCTTCGGAAATGAATTCGGGCACGCCGAATTCGTTCCCAGTGGGAGATCGTGCTGAGTTGGGTGCCGCAACGAGGCGGCAGGATTCGTTGTCGCCGAAACCTTCCGGCTCTGGGACAACTCGAAGAACCTTACGGATCCACCGGGGTTGTGTCAACCCCGGTGGTCAGCTGGGTGACTGGAGGTCTTCGACGCGCTCCAGCAGCCGGGCGAGCATGTCGCCCAGCACCCCGCGCTCCGCGGTGGAGAGGTCCTGGAGGAGGTCCTCCTCGAAGACCGTGGCCGCGCGCATCGCGTCCAGCCACTTGCTGCGGCCCTCGTCCGTGAGCTCCACGATCACGCGCACCCGGTTGGACTCGTCCCGTTCGCGGGTGACCAGGCCCTCGGCCGTCATCCGGTCGATCCGGTGGGTCATCGCCGCCGGCGTCAGGCCCAGCTGTTTCGCCAGTTCGCTCGGGCCCATCCGGTAGGGGGCACCGGAGATGACGAGGGCCTTGAGGACCTCCCACTCCGCGTTGCTGATGCCCAGGGCCGCGGTCTGGCGGCCGTACGCGACGTTCATCCGGCGGTTCAGCCGGCTCAGCGCCGAGACGACCTTCTCGACCTGGGGGTCCAAGTCCTGGAACTCGCGCTGATAGACGGCGATCTGTTCGTCGAGGCTCGGCTCGTGGACGGGCGCAGTGCCGTCGGGGGTGTCACCCATGGGTCGAAGTATCGCATGAACCCGTTGGCATCTAACTCCTTCGGTGTGTAGTGTTAAGGCTTGAAGTTTAGGTATGAAGTCTTCAGGCTTCACTTCTCAAAGGCAGGTGAAAGTGACCAGGGTGATGGGCGCTGCGATGCGGCGGATCCAGGCCGGGAACGCGCTGACCGCGTTCGGCATCGGCTTCACGGTTCCGTTCCTCTACATCTATGTGGCGCAGGTGCGAGATCTCGGTTCTATGGCCGCCACGTGCGCGTTCGTGGCCTTCGCCCTGGGCGCCCTCGTCGCGCTGCCCTTCACCGGTCGGGTCATCGACCGACGTGGTCCGGTGCCCGTCGTCATCGGGGCGGCGGTCACGGCCTCGGTCGGTGCGCTCTCCCTCGGGCTCTCCACCGGCGTCGCGCCGATCCTCCTGTCCGCCTTGGCGCTCGGCGCCGGGCAGGCCGTGATGCAGCCGGCTCTGGCCACGATGATCGTGTGGTGCTCCACGCCGTCCACCCGGACCCGTGCCTTCGCCCTGCAGTTCTTCATGCAGAACCTGGGGCTGGGCATCGGAGGCCTGATCGGCGGCCAGATCGTCGACGAGAACCGGCCGGGCAGCTTCACCCTGCTGTTCGGCATCGAGGCCGTGATGTTCCTGGTGCTGGCGGGGGTCATCCTCAGCGTGCGGCTGCCGCACGTGCCGAGCATCAAGGACGCCGTGCCGAAGGACCCGTCCCAGACGGGCGGCAGCGGCTGGAAGCGGCTGCTCCGGCACAAGGCCATGGTGCAGCTGTGCGTGCTGGGCTTCGTGGTGTTCTTCGCCTGCTACGGACAGTTCGAGTCGGGTCTCGCCGCCTTCGGTACCGAGGCCGCCGGGATCTCCCCCTCCACCCTCGGCTTCGCGCTCGCCGCCAACACCGGTGCGATCGTCGTCGCGCAGTTCGTCGTGCTCCGGCTCGTCGAGAAGCGCCGCCGGTCCCGCGTGATCGCGCTCGTGGGCCTGATCTGGACCGTGGCATGGGTCATCGCCGGGTTCTCCGGGCTGGGGCACGGCAGCGCCATGATGGCCGCCGCCGCGTTCATCACGACGTACGCGCTCTTCGGTATCGGCGAGGCGATGCTGTCGCCGACCCTGGCTCCGCTCGTCGCCGACCTGGCGCCCGAGGGCTCCGTGGGGCAGTACAACTCGGCCTTCGCGCTGGTCAAGCAGATGGCGCTGGCCCTGGGGCCGCTCGGCGTGCCGCTCGGTGCGGGCATTCCGATGCTCTACATCGGGGTCTTCGTGCTCGTCTCGCTCGGAATCGCGGCTCTGGCGCTGCGGCTCGGCAGGCGGCTGAGCCCGATGCAGGACAACCCGTGGATGGCGAGCAGGGTCGTGGCGCAGGGCGGTCCGGCCGTGGTCGCCGGGGTGGCCGGGGACGCCGTCGCCAAGGATGTCGCCGGCGAGCGGGTGCACGCGTAGGAACGTATGACCGTACGTACGTATATGCGTACGGGAAGCAGGAAGGCCCCGGTCCGGGTGGATCGGGGCCTTCCTGCTGTTCGGCTACTTGTCCGGCAGGGCGAACTCGCACCAGACGGCCTTGCCGCCGCCCGGGGTGCGGCGGGAGCCCCAGGAGGAGGCGATGGTGGCGATGATCGAGATGCCGCGGCCGGTCTCGTCGGCCGGTTCGGCGCGGCGGCGGCGCGGGAGGTGGTCGTCCCCGTCCGTGACCTCGATGATCAGCCGGCGGTCGGTGCGGCGCAGCCGCAGGCACATGGGCGGGGTGCCGTGCTGGAGAGAGTTCGCGACGAGCTCGCTGGCGGCCAGGACGCCGAGGTCGCAGAGCTCGATGGGGAACCGCCAGGAGGCGAGGACGCCCTGGGCGAAGGCGCGGGCGCGCGGGGCCGCTTCGATGCCGCCGAGGAGTTCCAGGGCGGCGTTGTGGAAGAGCTCGGCGTCCGATCCGGTGCGGGCGGGCTGCTGGAGGACCATCACGGCGACGTCGTCGTCGTGGTCGGCGTCCACGCCGAGGGCGCGCATCAGGCGGTCGCAGATGACGGCCGGGGTGCCCTGGGCGCCGGACAGGGCGCGTTCCAGGGCGGCGACGCCTTCGTCGATGTCCTCGCCGCGGCGTTCGACCAGGCCGTCGGTGTAGAGGACGGCGGTGGAGCCGGGGCCGAGCGCGATGGTGCCCGAAGTGTGCAGCCAGCCGCCGGTGCCGAGCGGTGGGCCGGTGGGGTCGGCGGCTCTGCGTACGGTGCCGTCCTCGTCGCGGACCAGGATCGGGAGGTGGCCCGCGGAGGCGTACGCGAGCAGGCCCTCGTTGGGGTCGTGGACGGCGTACACGCAGGTGGCGATCTGGCTGGCGTCGATCTCGGCGGCGAGGCCGTCGAGGAGCTGGAGCACCTCGTGCGGGGGCAGGTCGAGGCGGGCGTAGGCACGGACGGCGGTGCGCAGCTGGCCCATGACGGCGGCGGCGCGCACCCCCCGGCCCATGACGTCGCCGATGACGAGGGCGGTGCGGCCGGCGCCGAGGGTGATGACGTCGTACCAGTCCCCGCCGACCGCAGCCTCGGTGCCGCCGGGCTGGTAGGTGGCGGCGACGCGCAGGTCGTCGGGCTGCTCCAGTTCCTGGGGGAGCAGGGAGCGCTGGAGGGTGACGGCGGCCTCGCGCTGGCGCCGCTCGCTGGCGCGGAGGCGCTCGACGGCTTCGGCGTGGTCGGTGACGTCGGCGAGGTGGATCAGGACGCCGGTGTGCTGGGGGTCGGGCTCGCCGTCGGTGTCGGACCGCGGGAACCCGACGGGGGCGCAGGTGACGGTGTACGAGCTGCCGCCGCCCGGCGCGGTGCGGTTCTTCGCGGTACGGGACTTGCCGCTGCGCTGGACCTGGTCGAGGAGCGGCAGGAGCCCGAGCTCGCCGAGTTCGGGGAGGGCCTCGTGGGCGGGCGCGCCGGGGGTGCGGGCGCCGAAGCCCGCGGTGTAGGCGTCGTTGACGTAGGCGACTCGGTGCTCGGGGCCGTGGACGAGGGCGACCAGGGCCGGGAGCCGGCCGAGGACCTCGCGTACGGAGAGCTCGTCGGGGGAGGGCACGGCGGTGAGGACGCCCGTGCCCCGGGACGGGGACATGGCCGTGTCGGTACCGCTACCGCTGCCGCTGTTGGTGCCGCTGCCGCTTCCCGTACCGCAGACCGTGGGGTCGGCGGGGAGGCCGTCGGCGGCGGGTGTGGATCGCTCGGATCCGGGGTCGGCGCGGCCGCCGCGGGCTGCCGGGACCGCGCCTTCACCTCGCTTGGCCTGGGCGGCGGCGTGTTCGGACCGGGCGGCGGCGCGGCGCTGCGTTCCGGGAAACCGGGCGCTCCAGCGCGTGAAGTTCACTGCGTTCAAGCCTCGTGGTGTCGCGAGTGGTCGCTGTGTCGCTCGTGGGCGGTCGCTGACTGGACGATGTCACTCTGTGCAGGGGTGAGCCCACCTATGGTCACACGTCCAGTGTGGCCGACCGCACTGACAACGTCAGCCCTGGCCGTTCTGCGGGGGGTTGGGGGCGGGGGGCGGGGGAGGTGGCTTGTGGCCGCCGCCTGCGGCCAGTTCGAATTCTGCCCTGGGGTGTTCGAGGGAACCCAGGGAGACGATCTCACGCTTGAAGAGGCCCGCGAGGGTCCATTCGGCAAGCACGCGCATTTTGCGGTTGAAGCTGGGGATGCGGCTGAGGTGGTAGGCGCGGTGCATGAACCACGCCGGGTAGGCCTTGAGCTTGCGGCCGTAGATGTGGGCGACGCCCCGGTGCAGGCCGAGCGAGGCGACCGAGCCCGCGTACTTGTGGGCGTACTCGGTCAGCACCTCGTCGCGCAGGGAGGCGAGGAGGTTGTCGGCGAGGACCTTGGCCTGGCGGACGGCGTGCTGCGCGTTGGGGGCGCATTCGCTGCCCTTCTCGGCCGCGGTGATGTCGGGGACAGCTGCGGCGTCGCCTGCGGCCCAGGCGTGCTCGACCCCTTCGACGGTGAGGAAGGAGGTGCAGGCCAGGCGGCCGCGCTCGTTCTTGGGGAGGTCGGAGGCGGCCAGGATGGGGTGCGGTTTGACGCCGGCGGTCCACACGACGGTGCGAGTGGGGAAGCGGGAGCCGTCGCTGAGGACGGCGACGCGGTTCTCGCAGGAGTCGAGCCGGGTCTCCAGACGGACGTCGATGTTGCGGCGGCGCAGTTCTCGCACCGTGTAGACGCCCATGTCGGGGCCGACCTCGGGGAGGATCCGGTTGCTGGCTTCGACGAGGACCCACTTCATGTCCTCGGGCTTGATGTTGTGGTAGTACCGCGACGCGTAGCGGGCCATGTCCTCCAGCTCGCCGAGGGCTTCGACGCCCGCGAAGCCGCCGCCGACGAAGACGAAGGTGAGGGCGGCGTCGCGGAGGGCGGGATCGCGGGTGGAGGAGGCGATGTCCATCTGTTCGATGACGTGGTTGCGCAGGCCGATGGCTTCCTCGACCGTCTTGAATCCGATGCCGTAGTCGGCGAGTCCCGGGACGGGGAGGGTGCGGGAGATGGAGCCCGGGGCGAGGACGAGTTCGTCGTATTCCATCTCGATGGGGCCGGTGCCCTCGTCGGCGGTGGCGAGGGTGCGGACGGTCACGGTCCGCTTGGCGTGGTCGATGCGCTGGGCCTCACCGATGACGATGCGGCACTTGCCGAGCACGCGGCGCAGTGGCACCACGACGTGGCGGGGCGAGATCGCACCGGCGGCCGCTTCTGGGAGGAAGGGCTGGTACGTCATGTAGGGCTCGGCGCTGACCACCGTGACCTCGGCTTCGCCGGCTCTCAGCTTTCGCTGGAGGCGGAGCGCCGTGTACATGCCGACGTAGCCGCCGCCGACGATCAGGATGCGCGTACGGGGCGGGGTACCGGGGGCCGTGCCCCGGGAGTTAGCAGCCTTCACCATCCCATGACGCAACGTGGCCGGGAATTTGTCCACAGGCCCGACAGATTGTGTGACCGGAGGTGGTGCTGGGGTGGGGTGGAAGAGGACCTCTGATCGTGGCGGAAGTGTGCAGGTCAGGCCGTGCGGAAGGGGAGATTCCGGAGGCTTGGACCGGAAAAGTGGTGGTGAATGCTCCGATCGGGCGGTGCTCCGTCCGGGGCTGCCTCTTCTGAATTGACTCTGGCTCAACTATGTTCGTAGCTCGTCGAGGAGTAGGACCGGGCCCGAGACCGTGGCCCCCTCGGCGTGAAGGCGGGGAATGTCTCCGGGGGGAGACAAATGATTACCGGGGGATACATATGAACATTTCCGATTTCCATGGGTCTGCGACTACGCTCTCGGTCGAGAGCAGCGGACGCGGCATCGCCGGCGGCACCACGCACGGCGTAGGCCGGTCCACGCCGCTGCGCGTCGACGCCCAGCGCAACCTGGAGCACGTCCTGCGGGCGGCCCGAGAGGTCTTCGGCGAGCTGGGCTACGGGGCTCCGATGGAGGACGTGGCGCGCCGCGCCCGCGTCGGGGTCGGCACCGTGTACCGACGCTTCCCGAGCAAGGACGTCCTGGTGCGGCGCATAGCCGAGGAAGAGACCACCCGGCTGACCGAGCAGGCCAAGACCGCACTGGGCCAGGAGCAGGAGCCGTGGCAGGCGCTGTCGCGCTTCCTGCGCACCTCCGTGGCCTCGGGCGCCGGGCGGCTGCTGCCGCCGCAGGTGCTGCGGGTCGGCTCGGCCGTCGAGGACGGGGCCGAGGAGGCGGAGGCCGCGCGCGTTCCGCACCAGCGGCAGGCCGCGCCGGGCGCCGGCTCTCTCGACCTGCGGGTCGGGGCCACGCGCTGTGCGATCGCGGACGAGCCGTCGGACGACGCGGGTGCGGGTGCGCTGCTCGAGGTGGTCGGCCGGCTGGTGAACCGCGCCCGGGAGGCCGGTGAGCTCCGCACCGACGTCACGGTGGCCGATGTGCTGCTGGTGATAGCGACGGCGGCGCCCGCGCTGCCCGATCCGGCGCAGCAGGCGGCGGCTTCGACCCGGCTGCTCGACATCCTGCTCGAAGGGCTGCGGTCCCGGACCGTGTGACCTAGGCGGGTCGGCGGGTCGGTGAGCGCGCGGTAGGGCGATTCGCCGGACTGTGCCCGGACGAGTGGATGGAGCGCCGAGGGGTTCGGCGTCCGTCCCCCGTGTGACACGCTTGACCGGTGGACCGGTGGAGTGTGTCGTGCGGGAGTCTCCGCGATGAGCGTTGACGGTCGGGAAGAGCCACTCGGTGGCGGCGGCAGTGATGTGGAGGCGGGCAGTCTGCCCGCCCGACAGGTGCCGGCGCAGCGCGGTCCGGGCGGGCGGCACGCACGCTCCTCGGGCTCTTCCGGACCCGGGGGCATCGGGAGCGAGCTGCCGCCGTCCGACGGGGACTTGATCGCCCGGATGCGGGGCGGTGACGACGGTGCGTACGAGGAGTTGTTCCGTCGCCATGCCGATTCCGTGCGCCGCTACGCGCGGAGCTGCTGCCGGGACGGGCACACCGCCGAGGACCTGACCGCCGAGGTGTTCGCGCGGACCCTGCAGGCGGTACGCGGCGGGGCCGGTCCGGACCAGTCGGTGCGGGCCTACCTGCTGACCACCGTGCGCAGGGTTGCCGCGGCCTGGGCGAAGACCGCCAAGCGGGAGCATCTCGTCGAGGACTTCGCCCTCTTCGCCGAGCAGGCCTCCACCGGCGCGGACAGCGGGGCGAGCCTGTCCGGGCTGTCCGGGGACGACAGGCTCGAACTGGGCGCGGACGTGCGGGCGATGCACGAGGCGGAGCAGTCGCTGGCCATGCAGGCCTTCCGCAGCCTGCCCGAGCGGTGGCAGGCCGTGCTGTGGCACACCACCGTCGAGGAGGCGTTGCCGAGCACGATCGCTCCGCTGTTCGGACTGAGCGCCAACGCGACCGCTGTGCTGGCCAGTCGGGCCCGCGAGGGTCTCAAGCAGGCTTATCTGCAGGCCCATGTGAGTTCGGCGCTGAGTGAGGGCGGCGACTGCGCGCGGTACGCGGACCGGCTGGGCGCCTATGCGCGGGGCGGGCTGCGGATGCGGGCGGAGCGGGGGCTGCGCAAGCACCTGGAGGAGTGCGTGAAGTGCCGGCTGGCCGCCGGAGAGCTCAAGGATGTCAACGCCGGTATTCCGGCGCTGCTTCCGGTCGCGGTCATCGGGTGGTTCGCCGCCGGGTACGCGGCCAAGGCCGCCGGGGTGCTGGCCGGTGGGGCCGTCGCCGCGGGCGGGGCCGGGGCCGCGGCGGCTGCCGCGGGCGGGTCGACCGCGGGCGCCGGTACGGCCGGGGCAGCCAGTGGCGCCGCCGGGGCGGGTGCCGGCGGCGGGGCCGGGGGCGCGGGTGGCGGGGCCGGGGGTGCCGCGGCCGCCGAGGGGCTCGGGCTGCCGGCCAAGGCCGCCATCGCCGCCGGGATCGCGGTGGCCGCGGCCGCCGGGGTGGTGTTCGCGCTGACCGGGGACGATGCGGAGCCGCAGGCCCGGGCGCAGCCCGCGCCCACGGCCGTAGCACCGGCGGTGCCGCAGGCGCCCGCCCCGTCGTCGGCCGAGCCGGAACCGCCCGCGCCGGAGGCGCCGGCCCGGCGGGGCTCCGTAGCGCCGCGGCCGGATCCGACGCCTTCGGCTCCGGTCTCCGCCGCTCCCGCGCCCTCCGCGTCGCCGTCGCCCTCCCCCGGCCGGGAGAAGGCCTCGCCCACTCCGTCGCCGGAGCGGCCCTCGCCCAGGCCGACGCCGCCGTCACCGTCGCCGCCCCCGAAGCCGCCGCAGGGCTTCCCGCTGGCCGGGATCGCGCACGCGCCCTACGGGGACCACAGCGGACCGGAGATCCAGACCTGGCGCAGCGGCTGGGTGTGGCAGCGCCGGGGGCTGGAGGTGGGTGGCCGGCGGTTCGCGCACGGCATCACCGTGAACTCGCGCTCCTCGGTGGAGATCACCCTCAACCGGCAGTGCACGAGCTTCTCGGCCCGGACCGGGGTGGACGGCCTGTCCCTCTTCACCGACGGCGCGGTGCGGTTCTCCGTGTACGCCGACGGGCAGCGGCTGTGGCAGTCCACCGCGCTCGGCCACGAGGACCCGCCGGCCGCGGTGCAGGTCTCCCTCGCCGGGCGCAAGACGCTGCGGCTGGTGGTCGAGCGGGCCGGGCCGGGCAGTCTGCCGACACTGGCGAGCTGGGCCGACGCCGTCGTCAGCTGCCGCTGAACTCCGCCGTCAGCGTCGCGGCCAGCGCGGCCGGGGTGAGCACCGCGCCGGCCGCTTCCTCCCGCCGGTGGTGGTCGGGGCCGAGCAGTGCGCGGGTCCGCTCCGGCAGGCCGTCCACCGCGTCCCGCTCCGGAACCGAGCGCGGATGGCCCGCGCGCCAGGCGGTGGCCGCGGCGAGGGCCCGCACGGACTCGGCGGGCCGGTCGGCGTCGGCCAGCAGCAGAGCCGCCGCCTCGGCCATGCCCGACAGGATGCGCTCGGCGCACCGGGCGGCGATGGCGGCGGCGAGAGCGGGACCGATCCGGGCCAGGCCGACCGACGGGCCCTGTTCGCGGCCGGCCAGGACGGCGTCGACGGTGTCCAGCCCGGCGGTGAGCTGTGCGGGCACTGTGATCCGTTCGGCCTCGGCGCGGGCCCGGTCGCACGTCCTGCGGGCCCCGGCCGCGTCGCCGCGCTGGAGGGCGAGGAGTGCCGAGAGGAGCCCGGTGAAGGTGGCGACGTCGTACACCCCGCCGAACCGGTCGGACTCCTTGGCGGCCTCCGCCAGCAGCCGCTCGGCCTCGTCGAGGTCCCCCGCGCAGTAGGCGGTCTCGGCGATCCGGGCGATGGCGAAGGGGGTCTCCACGATGGCCCCGACCTCGCGGGCGAGGCGCAGGCACTCCTCGTACTCGACGCGAGCGTCGGCGTACCGGCCGCGTGAGAGGGCGACCTCCCCGGCGGCGCTCGCCACCTGGGCGCGGGTCCACCGGTCTCCGACGCGAAGGGCGATCTCGTGCAGTTCGGCGAGGTCGGCGTCGACGGCGGTCAGGCCGCCGGTGACGTCGATGGTGACGTGGGCGCGGAGCATGAGGACGACGCCGAGTTCCCATTCACCCGCGTGGGCACGGCAGTTGTCGACGGACCGGTCGAGGTCGTCATGGAACTCGAGGGCGGTGCCGGTGAGGAAGGAGGTCGCGGGCCAGAGCATCCCGGGGAAGCGGGTGGTCTCGGGGGAGCCGTGGCGGAAGGTCTCCTTGATGTGGGCGGCGAGGTCGCGGTACTCGGGGGTGCGGAACTTGTCGACGGAGTTGCTCTCCGCGAGCAGGAACATGTCGAGGACCTGCAGGCGCAGGTAGCGCCAGTAGGCGGCGGCGCCCTCGGGGGGAACCTCGGGAGTGAGGGCGAGGACCCGGGTGCTCCACTCGGCGCCCTCGGCCCGGTAGTTGCGCAGCCACCAGAACCAGCCCAGGGCGAAGACGAGGCGCTGGGCGGCCTCGATGTCGACGTCCTGGACGGAGGTGGTGTGGAGGGCGGCGCGGAGGTTGTCGAGTTCGGTCTCGACGCGCCGGATCCAGGGGAGCTGGGCGGCGGAGCGGATCAGGGGTTCGGCCTCCTCGGCGAAGGCGAGGTAGTGGGCGGCGTGCCGGCGGGCGGTGGCCCGGGCGTCGGCCGGGTGGGCGGCGGCGCGCTCGGCGGCGTACTCGTGGATGGTTTCGAGCATGCGGTAGCGCATGCCGTGGTCCTCGTCCGGTTCGGCCAGGACGAGGGATTTGTCGACGAGGGAGCCGAGGACGTCGGCGGCGTCGTAGCGGGTGGGGTCCGAAGGTTCGGCGCAGACGGCCTCGGCGGCGGCCAGGTCGCAGCCGCCGGCGAAGACGGACAGCCGGCGCAAGACGGTGCGTTCGGACTCGTCGAGCAGGTCCCAGGACCAGTCGACGACGGCGCGCAGGGTCTGCTGGCGGGGCAGGACCGTACGGCTGCCGCTGGTCAGGAGCCGGAAGCGGTCGTCGAGGCGGTCGGCGATCTGCCGCGGGGTGAGCAGCCGCAGCCGGGCGGCCGCCAGCTCGATCGCCAGCGGCAGCCCGTCGAGGCGGGCGCAGATCTCGGCGACGGCGGTCGGGTCGTCGGCGGGGCTGAAGCCGGGGCGGGCGGCCGCACCGCGGTCGGCGAAGAGCCGGTGGGCCGGGTCGGGCGGCAGGGGCTCGACGGGACGGACCCTTTCGCCGGGTACGCCGAGGGGTTCGCGGCTAGTGGCGAGGATCCGTACGCCGGGGCAGTGCGTGAGGAGGCGTTCGGCGAGCTCGGCGGCGGCGCCGATGACGTGCTCGCAGTTGTCGAGGACGAGGAGCAGGCTGCGGTGGGCGCAGTGTTCGACGAGGCGGGTGGTGGGGTCGGCGGCCGGGGCCGGGCTCTCGCGGGCGACGAGGGAGCTCTCGCGCAGGCCGAGGGCGCTGAGGACGGCGCCGGGAACGGCGCCGGGGTGGTCCAGGCGGGCGAGTTCGACGATCCAGCCGGCTTCGGGGTGGGCGGCGGCGGCGTGTTCGGCGAGGCGGGTCTTGCCCGAACCGCCGGGGCCGGTGAGGGTGACGAGGCGCAGCCGGGACAGGTCGGCGTGGAGGGCCGCGAGTTCGGGCTCGCGGCCGACGAAAGAGGTCAGGCGGGGGCGGAGGTTCCCGCGGGGGGCTCCGGAAGGCCGCGGCTGCTCCGAAGGCGCCGCCGGCTGCGGCTGCACCGACCGCACCGGCCGCACCGCCGGCTCGGGCTGCGGCGGCGGTGCCTGCGGCTGGAGGAGTTCCGCGTGCAGGGCGGCGAGTTCGGGGCCGGGATCGGTGCCGAGGCCGTCGGCGAGGACGCGCCGTGTGCGCTCGTACGCGGCGAGGGCGTCGGCCGGGCGGCCGGCGGCGCGCAGGGCCCGGAGCTGCTGCACGCGCAGTGTTTCGTCGTACGGAGACTCCTGGATCAGGGTCTCGATCTCGGGCAGGAGTGTCGCCGGGGCGGTGGCGCCGCTGCGCAGGTCCGCCTCGATGCGCTGGCGGACGGCGCCGGAGCGGCGGGCCTCGGCGACGGCCGCATGGGCGGCGCGGGCCGGCTCGGGCAGGTCGGTCAGGGCGGGGCCGCGCCAGAGCGCGAGGGCGGTGCGCAGGGTGCGGGCGGCGGCCTCCGGGTCGGTGGCCAGTTCCTGGCCGCCCTGGACCGCCAGCCGGTTGAACCGGTACAGGTCGATGTCCTCACGGGCGGCGGCCAGGAGGTAGCCGCCGGTGGGGGCGGAGTGGACGGCGTCGCGGCCGCCGAGGGCGCGGCGGAGGCGGGCGACGAGGGCCTGGAGAGCGGCGGGGGCGTCCTGCGGCGGCTCGTCGCCCCAGACGTCGTCGACGAGTTGGGAGACGGAGGCCGGGCCGCCGGCCCGCAGGGCGAGGGCGGCGAGCAGCGCGCGCAGGCGGGCGCCGCCCATGGGTAGGGGGGCGCCGGTCTCGTCGAGCGCCTCGGTGACGCCCAGGATCAAATACCGCACCGGGCAATTCTGCCTGGCCCCTTCGGGTGACGGGGGCGGGTCGGACCTCAGCTGATCGAGGTGTCCCCGTGGGCCTCCAGGAGGGTGCGCAGCGCCTGGGCGACGGTGGCGCAGGTGGCCGGGTCCAGCGGGGCGAGCATCTCCTCGTAGCGGCGCAGGTGCTCGGCGATCATCAACTCGGTGAGCCTGAGGCTCCGTTCGGTCAGCCGGATGCGGACCGTGCGGCGGTCCTGGCCGTCCCGTACCCGCTCGACCAGGCCCTTGGCCTCCATCCGGTCGATGCGGTTGGTGATCGCGCCGGAGGTCACCATGGCGGCCGGGATGAGGGCGCCGGCGGTCAGCGCGTACGGGGGGCCGGAGCGGCAGAGGGTGAAGAGGATGTCGAGCTCACCCAACTCCAGGTCGTGCTCGGCCGCGAAGGCCTTCTGGTGCCTGTCGATGACGCGGGTCATCCGCTGGATGCGGGCCATCACCTCCACGGGCCACAGGCCGGCCGCCAGGTCGGGGCGCTCCGCCGTCCACTGGCCGACGATCGCATCCACTGCGTCGCTCATGACGTGTTCCTCCATCGCTCGCGTCCCTCGCACCCCACGAGCAGAATATCTCAACGTTGAGACACTTGACGTTGAGAAGACTGGATGTTTTTATCTCAACGTTGAGATTCTGAGCATTGAGATAGATCGGAGCGGGCGCCAACCCATGACCACCACCGCCGCCACCGCCACCGCCGCCACTGCCGCCACTACTGCCACTACTGCCACTACTGCCGGCCAGGCCACCGCCCGGACCGCCGCCGAGGGCCCGACCGGGACGCGCACCCGGGTCGGCCCCGTCCCCGTCCTCTGGCTCGCTCTGCTGGCCACCCCCCTGGCCGCCGGAGCCAACGCCCCCGTGCTGATCCTTCCGGACATGGCCCGCTCCCTCGGGGTGAGCGCCTCCACCGCCGGCTGGCTCGTCGCCGCATACGCCTGGGCCATGGCCGTCGGCACCCCCCTGATGGCCGGGCTGCTGCGCCGCCGGGGCCTCAAGGCGGCGCTCCGGTCAGCCGGCACCCTCCTGGTCGTCGGCACCCTCCTCGTCGCCGCCTCCCCCTGGCTGCCGCTCACCCTCGCCGGGCGGGCCACCCAGGCCGCCGGTGGCGCCGGTCTGGCGGCGGTCGCGATGAGCCTGGCCGGCTCGGCCCGCCGGATGGGCGTGATCAGCGCGGGCTTCGGCATCCTCGGCGCCTCCGGCCCACTGCTCGGCGCACAGCTCTCGCAGGCCGTCTCCTGGCGGCTCTCGCTCTCCGTCTCCGTGATCGCGATCCTCGCGGTCCCGGCGGTGAGCCGGTACGCGACGGCCCCGCCGGCCACCCCGCAGGGCCGGTTCGACGCCCGCGGCGCGGCACTGCTGGCGGCGCTCGCCACCGGCCTCGTCCTGCTGCCCCACGCACCGGCCGTCGCCCTCGGCGTCGCGATCCTCACCGCCGCGCTGCTCACCCTCCACATACGGCGGCGCCCGGACGGGTTCGTCCCGGCCGCGCTGATCCGCAAGCCGCTCTTCCTCGGCTCCGCACTCCTCGCGCTCGGGCTCTCGGGCTCGTACTTCACCCTGCTGTTCTCCGTACCCCGGCTGCTCGCCGACCGGGCGGGCTGGGACGTGGCCACTGCGGGCACCGGTCAGCTCGTGGCCCTGCTCACCGGGTCCGCGCTGTCCTGGCTGCTCGCCGCGGCCTCGGCGCGCATGAGCCGGGCGGCTGTCCGCTCGGTGCTGGTCGGGGTCGGCGCACTGGCCGCGGCAACCGCGGTGTTCGCGAGCTGGGGCCCGCTGCTGCTGGTCGCCACCATGGGCGGGGTGTTCGCGGCGACCGGGTCCAACGCCGTGCTGTCGATGCACGCCGCGTCGAGCGCCCCCGACCCCCAGCGCCCCACGGCCATCGGCCTGTTCGCCCTGTGCTACCAGCTGGGCGGGGCCTTCGGCCCGGCGATCGCGACCGCCCTGGTGCTCGCCGCCTGAGCCGGGACCTTCGGGCCCACCCGGCCCACCCGGCCCACGGCAATCGTCAGGACAGCGCCGGCCGGTGCACGGGGACTCCCTCCGGCACCGCCCGGCGCCGGGCCGTCGAGGTACCCGTCCAGCAGGTGCCGCGCCGGGCCAGCAGGCGGCGCAACCACAGTTCCATGGAGACGAGTTCCGCCAGCCCGTCCAGCGGAACCGGGTGTCCGTCGGCGGCGTCGAGCAGGGCCTGGCGCACGACCCTGGTCTCGATCAGCCCGGCGTCCGCGAGCAGCGGGGAGGCGAACAGGTCCAGCAGGTCGCCCAGAGCGGCGCGCAGCCCCAGCCGGGTCGCCGTCTCGTTCGGCGTGCGGTCCGTGGCGCCCCAGCCCGGCGGGAACTCGCGCACCCCCGCCGAGGACAGGACGCTGCGCAGGATCGCGGCCCGGGCCCCGGGCTGGACCCGCAGCGACTCGGGCAGGGCGCGGGCGGCCCGTACGACCTGGTTGTCCAGGAAGGGGGCGTGCAGGCGCTGGCTGCGGACCTCCACGGCCTGCTCGAAGACCCGGTGGTCGGCGGCGTGGCGGGCGAGCAGCGAACGGGCCCGGGCCTCCCCGGGCCGAAGCGACAGCGGGGGCCGGCCGGCCGCGACCGTCAGACGGATCGATACTTCCGCCAGTGCCTCCCCCGTGAGCCAGCCCGCCGCCGGTCCCGGGCGGGACCAGGTCAGGGCGGCGAGCGAAGCGTCCACCGGACCGGTGGTGCGCTCGGGGACCCCGCCCTCGCGGAGCCGGGCCGCGGCTGCCTCCATGCCCGCGCGGTACGTCGTACGGGCAAGTCTTCGGGCCGCCGAGTACACGGTGAGCGGGACCAGCAGGGACTCCCCGGAGGCCGAGGCCGAACGGGCCAGCGCCGCCACCGGGCGCAGCAGGTGCCGCCGGCGGCGGTCCATCAGCAGATCGGCCATCCGGGCCGGGTGTGCGTCCAGGACCTGACGGGCCCCGTGACCGGTGAAGTGGTCGGCCGAGCCGGCGGCCAGGCGGCGGCGCTCGCGGGCGGCGAAGATCAGCGAGGGGCCCGGTTCGTCGGTGAGCGGGCCGTCCAGTTCGGCGTACGGGAGGGCCTCCTCCGCGGCGGCCACCACGACGTGGTGCAGGCGCGGGTCGGCCGCGATGGCCCGGGCCCGCTCCAGTTCGGCCTCGCGCCCCTGCGGGGTGGCCAGGTCGTTGAAGGTGACGGCCAGAAGCCGCGCCCCGGCGGGACTCAGCAGGGCGCCCGGGGCCCCCGGCAGACCGGCGGCCAGCAGCGCAAGCGTCGCGGAGGCACTGCCGCCGGAGAGGTCGGCGCCCACCCCCGGGGCCGGGGCGCCGCGGGCGGCCCGGCGGTCGGCGGGACCCATTCCGGGCACGGGGCCGGGATCGTACGGCGGCAGTATGTCGGGAGCATGCCGCGGAGCCGTGAGCCGGGCGCGCACCGCGTCCACCAAAGCTTCGCGTACGCCCTCCACCGCGCGCTCGGCATCGGCCTCGGGGGCGGCCACGGCGAGCGAGGCGACCTGCTCGTAGCCGGTGATCTCGCGGGAGCCCTCGCGCAGGATGAGCGCGTGCCCGGGCGGGATGCGCCGCACCCCGGCGTACGGTGTGCCGTCGCCCAGTGCCTCGGGGCTGTCGGGGCAGGCCAGCAGGGCGGCGAGGTGGCCGATGTCGAGCTGCGCCTCGATGAGGTCGGCGAGCGGGAGGGCGGCGGTGGCGTACGCCGTGCCGCTCGCCCAGGGCGTGTAGAAGACGGGCCGGGCGCCCGCGAGGTCGCCGAGGACGGTGATGCGGCGGCCGGCCTGGACGACGGCGGTGTAGCTGCCGGACCACTGGGTGAGGTGGCGCAGCGCGCCGCCGCGGGCGGCGTAGAGGGCGCGGCGCAGTTCGGCGTCGGTGGCGCCGCAGCAGCCGAGGACGGCGAGCCGGGTGAAGGGGTCGGCGGGGTCGGCGGTGAGCGTGCGGATCTCGTCGGGGCGCCAGTCGCCGACGGCCCACAGGGGGTCGGGGTCGCCCCAGAGCAGCTGTGCGCCGACGGGGTGGACGGTGCGTTCCGCGTCCGCGCCCGGGTCGTCCGGATGGGCAGCGTCCGCGATGCCGCCCCGCAGGGGCGCGCCGCCGTTGCCGTATCCGCCCTGGCCGGAGCCCTGGCCGGAGCCCTGGCCGGAGCCCTGCCCGGAGCTTTGGCCGAGGCCTTGGCCGGAGACCCTTCCGGCCGTGCCGAAGCTCGCGGCGATACTGCTCCAACCCACCAACCAGCGCACCGCCGCCTCCCCAGCCCGTGGGCACATGACCGGGGCACAGGCAGCACGGACGGCGCGGAGCGCGCGGCCGCGGGACCCCGGGTGGCTCGGGGTCCATGCTGCCACGGGACAGGCGTGCGAGAGTGGTTAAAGGGGGCGCACACGCAAACGAACACGCCCCGGCCACGAGGTATTTGGCGTTCCGTTCCCACCGCCCCATAGATCGCTTTCAGCCATTCTTCGGCTGCCGGCAGAGCCGTCGCGGGCGGCCGGCGCTCGCCGCGGGGGCGCGGTCCGGGAGGCGGAACGCACCCCCCGGACCGTTCCGCCACCCGCGGGGATTGAGGCAGCGGCATCCCCCGACCCGCCCGGTCCAGGCAGCGGGCCGACCCACGCACCGCACATCGAATCGCCGGGTCCCGGGACCGGCCAGAGCGCACGGGCGGGCGCACGGCCACACGGACGGAGCACGCGATGACACGTGCGCCCCGGCTCCGGGCCCGGGGCGGACTGTGCAAACGGACAACAATCCCGCCATACGGAAGTAAGGGCCTTAACGCTTGGGAGGCGGGGAACTACGCTGGGTTTACGAAATGCCGGGCGCCTATGCCCCGGCGGCGTCTGCGTTCCGCGTGTGACGAGGGGTGGCGCATGTCCAGGGAGCTCCGCGAGCCCAATGAGAAGCTCGGCGCCGTCCTCGCCCTCGCGGGCATCAGCAACGCCGGACTGGCGCGGCGCGTCAACGACCTCGGCGCACAGCGCGGCCTGACGCTTCGGTACGACAAGACGTCGGTGGCCCGGTGGGTGTCCAAGGGGATGGTGCCGCAGGGCGCCGCACCGCACCTGATCGCCGCCGCCATCGGCGCGAAACTGGGACGGCCGGTGCCGCTGCACGAGATCGGACTGGCGGACGCGGACCCCGCGCCCGAGGTCGGCCTCGCCTTCCCGCGCGACGTGGGCGCGGCGGTGCGCTCGGCCACCGACCTCTACCGGCTCGACCTCGCCGGCCGCCGCGGCGGTGGCGGAATCTGGCAGTCGCTCGCGGGCTCGTTCTCCGTGGCGGCGTACGCGACGCCCGCCTCGCGCTGGCTGATATCTCCCGCCGACAGCTCGGTGGCCCGGGAACCTGCGGGCGCGGCTGCGCACCGCACGGCCCACCACCCGGCCGACGACTCCGCCGCAGGTACGGCCGACACCTCCGCGTCGCGCGATCCCGCCGCGCAGCACTCGATGGTCCAGAGCCCCGTGTCCGCGACCCCCTCGGCTCATGACGCGCCGGCGACCGGTCCGGCGACCGACGCGATCGCAGGCCTGCCGGGTCCGTCTGGCCTGCCGAGTCCGACGGGTCTGACCGGTCCGACGACCGGCCCCGCGTCCGGCTCGATGACAGGCCCGGCGTCCGGCCCGCCGTCCACCGTTGTGCCCGCCCAGCCGGGGCCCGAAACGCCGCGCGACCACGGTCAGCGCGTGGGCCACAGCGATGTGACGAAGCTGCGCGAGGCAGCCGAGGACGCGCGCCGCTGGGACTCCAAGTACGGCGGCGGGGACTGGCGTTCGTCGATGGTCCCCGAGTGCCTGCGGGTGGACGCGGCGCCGCTGCTGCTCGGCTCGTACTCCGACGAGGTGGGCCGCGCGCTCTTCGGCGCGACCGCCGAACTGACCCGGCTGGCCGGATGGATGGCCTTCGACACCGGCCAGCAGGAGGCCGCCCAGCGCTACTACATCCAGGCGCTGCGGCTCGCCCGCGCGGCCGCGGACGTACCGCTCGGCGGCTACGTCCTGGCCTCGATGTCGCTGCAGGCGACCTACCGGGACTTCCCCGACGAGGGCGTGGACCTCGCGCAGGCGGCCGTCGAGCGCAACCGCGGACTGGCCACCGCCCGCACCATGAGCTTCTTCCGGCTGGTCGAGGCGCGGGCGCACGCGAAAGCCAGTGATTCGGTGGCCGCCGGGGCGGCGCTGCGGGCGGCGGAGGGCTGGCTTGAGCGGTCCCGGGAGGGCGATCCCGATCCGACCTGGCTGGGGTTCTACTCCTACGACCGTTTCGCGGCAGACGCGGCCGAGTGCTACCGGGACCTCAAACTGCCCCGGCAGGTGCGCCGTTTCACCGAGCAGGCCCTGTCGCGTCCCACCGAGGAGTACGTGCGGTCGCACGGGCTGCGGCTGGTGGTGAGCGCGGTCGCCGAGCTGGAGTCGGGCAATCTCGACGCGGCGTGCGCGGCGGGCACCCGGGCGGTGGAGGTGGCGGGCCGGATCTCCTCGGCACGGACGACCGAATACGTACGGGACCTGCTGCACCGCCTGGAACCGTACGGGGACGAGCCGCGTGTGGCGGAGCTGAGGGAGCGGGCCCGGCCGCTGTTGGTGGCGCCGGCGTAAGACCTGTCTTCCGGGGGGCCGCGTGGCCGCGTTGTCGGTGCCGGGGTGCAGTATGCAGGGGTGGGAGGTGTCAGCGTGGGTGGCGGCGTGGACTGCGATGTGCTGGTGATCGGCGGCGGGATCGTCGGCCTGTCGACGGCGCATGCCTTGTCGCGCCTGGCTCCGGGGACCAGGGTCGTGGTCCTGGAGAAGGAGTCGGGTCCGGCCCGGCACCAGACGGGCCGCAACAGCGGGGTGATCCACAGCGGGATCTACTACCGCCCGGGTTCCCTGAAGGCGCGCTTCGCCGTCAGCGGGGCCGCGGAGATGGTCAAGTTCTGCGCGGAGCACGGGATCGCGCACGAGGTGACGGGCAAGCTCATCGTCGCCACGGAGCGCGAGGAGCTGCCGCGGCTGCACGCCCTGGTCCAGCGCGGCCGGGAGAACGGCATCCCGGTGCGCGAGCTGGGCCCGGCACAGATCTCGGAGTACGAGCCGGAGGTGCGCGGGCTCGCCGCGATCCATGTCGGCAGCACCGGGATCGTGGACTACGGCCGGGTGAGCGCCCAGCTCGCGGAGTCCTCGGGCGCGGAGATCGTCTACGGCGGCGCGGTGGACCTGATCTCCCGCCGGGCCTCGGCGGTGGCCGTCCGCACCACGTCCGGCCTGGTGGTCCGGGCCCGGGTGCTGGTGAACTGCGCGGGCCTCCAGTGCGACCGGATCGCGCGCCTGGCCGGGGACGACCCGGGGATGCGGATCGTCCCCTTCCGCGGCGAGTACTACGACCTGACCCGCCCCGAACTGGTCCGCGGGCTGGTCTACCCCGTGCCCGACCCGGCGTTCCCCTTCCTCGGCGTGCACCTGACCCGCGGCATCGGCGGCGGCGTCCACGTCGGCCCCAACGCCGTGCCCGCGCTGGCCCGCGAGGGCTACGGCTGGTCGACGGTGCGGCCCCTGGACATCGCGGACGAGCTCGCCTGGCCTGGATCCTGGCGGATGGCCGCCCGGCACTGGCGGTACGGGACGGGCGAGATCCACCGCTCGCTGTCGAAGCAGGCCTTCACCCGGGCGGTACGGCGCCTGCTGCCGGCCGTCACCGCCGCGGACCTGCGCCCCGCCTCGGCCGGGGTCCGCGCGCAGGCCGTCCTGCGCGACGGCACCCTCGTGGACGACTTCCTGATCCGCGACGCCCCGCGCACGGTCCACGTCCTCAACGCCCCCTCGCCCGCCGCGACCGCGTCCCTCCCGATCGGCCGGGAGATCGCGTCCCGGGCGCTGCGGACGCTCGGCTCTGCCTGAGCACTGCTTCGAGGGGGGTGCGGGAGCCGCTCGCGCAGCGACTCCCGCACCCCCCGTCGTAGAATCAGCGCATTGTGTCTGAGTCCCTGAACCCCCAGTCGCCCCGCCTCCCGGACGCCGCGCCGGAGGCGAACTCGTACGTGCCGCCCAAGTGGCGCACCGAGCCCCGCTTCCCCGACGGGCCCTCCCCGGACCCGGCCGGCTCGCACCACGAGCGGCGGATCCGGAGCTTCCAGCCCCGGCGCAGCCGGGTCACCACCGGCCAGGGCGAGGCCCTGAAGCGCCTGTGGGGCACATGGGGCATGGACATCGACGGCCACGAGGTCATCGACCTCAAGGAGCTCTTCGACGGCCTCCCCGTCGTCCTGGAGATCGGCTTCGGCATGGGCGAGGCCACGGCTCAGATGGCCGCCGACGACCCCGGGACGGGCATCCTCGCCGCCGACGTGCACACCCCCGGGCAGGGCAACCTGCTCGCCCTCGCCGAGCGCGGCGGCATGACCAACGTCCGGGTGGCCAACGGGGACGCCATCATCCTGCTCCGCGAGATGCTGCCGCCCGACTCCCTGGCCGGTATCCGCGTGTACTTCCCGGACCCGTGGCCCAAGGCCCGCCACCACAAGCGCCGGCTGATCCAGCCCGAATTCCTGACGCTGGCCGCCACCCGCCTGGCGCCCGGGGCCGTCCTGCACTGCGCGACCGACTGGGAGCCGTACGCCGAGCAGATGCTCGAAGTGCTCAGCGTGCACCCGGACTTCGAGAACACGCAGCCCGACGGCGGCTTCTCGCCGCGCCCCGCCTTCCGGCCGCTCACCCGTTTCGAGGGCCAGGGCCTCGACAAGGGCCACCTCGTACACGACTTGCTCTTCCGTCGCAGGGAGAACTGAGAAGGTCACCGCGCGTGTCAGAGGGGCTCGCTAGGGTCATGGTGTGTTCCGAGCGCCCCACCCTGTGCGCGCACGTCCGTCCGGCACGATCCGCACGTGCGTGCTCCTCGTCCTGCTCGCCGTCACCGGGATCGCCATCCTCGAACTCGTGCGGGAGCAGACCGGCACCTCCGGCTTCTTCGTCGGTCTCGGCCTGGCCATGCTGCCGGTGGCCCCGCTCATGGCGGCCTTCCGGTGGCTGGGCCGGGCCGCGCCCGCGCCCTGGTCGCAGCTGCTGTTCTGCTTCGCCTGGGGTGCCTGCACCGCGGCGCTGATCGCGATACTGGCCAACAACTTCGCCACCGAGTGGATAGCCGCGGCCACCGCCGACGCCTCCGCCGCCGACCACCTCGGCTCGGTGGCCATCGCGCCGGTGGTGGAGGAGAGCGCCAAGGCGGCGGCCCTGCTGCTGGTGTTCTTCTTCCGGAGACGCCATTTCACCGGTCCCGCCGACGGATTCGTGGTGGCCGGCTTCACCGCCACCGGCTTCGCCTTCACCGAGAACGTCCTCTACCTGGGCAACGCCTTCGTCGAGGACCTCGCCGAGGGCAGCGGCGCGTTGGAATCGGTGACGGCGGCGACCTTCTTCGTGCGGATAGTGCTGTCGCCGTTCGCGCACCCGCTGTTCACGGTGCTCACCGGGCTGGGCTTCGGCGTGGCCGCGGTCAGTGCCCGCCGCACGCGCCGGATCTTCCTGCCGCTGCTCGGCCTGGCGCTGGCCATGGGCATGCACGCCCTGTGGAACGGCTCCTCGCAGTTCGGCGACCACGGGTTCTACGTGGTCTACGCGTGCGTGATGGTCCCGGCGTTCGGGCTGCTGGTGTGGCTGGCCGTGCGGATAAGGCGGGACCGGCTGCGCGCCGTCGCGGGGGAGCTCGCGCTGTACGCGGCCGCGGGCTGGCTCGGTCCGGCCGAGGTACCGGCCCTGGCCTCGATGCCGGCCCGGTCACTGGCCCGCGCACTGGCCCGGCACAACGGCGGCCGGGCCGCCGGTCGCACGGTCGCGCGCTACCAGGCGGACGCCGCGGCCCTGGCCCTGCTACGGAACCGGGCGCGGCGCGGCGGTCCCGTACGGGAGCGGGATTTCGCGGGCCGGGAAAGGGAGTTGCTGGAGCGGCTCTGGCAGGGCCGCGCGACGGCGGGTCCCGCGCTGACCCGGGCTGCGGTCATGGAGGAGCTGGTTCCGCCGTGGTTCGACCTGCTGGACCCGTCCGCCTCACATGCCGACGTACCCCGGCCGCGACGGACTGCCGATGCCCCGGCGGCTCAGGATCCGGCTCAGAGCACGGACCCGGCCCCGATCATGACCCCGATCACGGCCGCGGACCCGGACCCGGACCCGGGTCTCAGACGCTCAGGCCCTTGGAGTTCAGCCACGCCAGCGGGTCCATCGTCGATCCGCCCTTGCGTACTTCCAGGTGGAGATGGGGTCCGGTGACGTTGCCGGTGGCGCCGACGCGGCCGATGGTCTCGCCCGCGCCCACCGAGCCGGAGGTCACCGACATCGAGGACAGGTGGCAGTACCAGACCTCCGTACCGTCGGGCAGCTCCAGCACGATCCGGTAGCCGTACGCGCCGGACCAGCCGGCCGAGGTGATCTTCCCGCCGGCGACGGCCTTGGCCGGGGTACCGGTCGGGGCCGCGAAGTCGAGGCCGGTGTGGTGGCCGGAGGACCACATGGAGCCGGAGTCCCCGTAGTGCGAGGTGAGGGTGTAGGCGGAGGTGGGCAGGGAGAAGCTGCCGGCCGGCTTGGCCTGGCGCTCCTGCTCGGCCTGGTCCGCGGCGGCCTTCTCCGCAACCTTCTCGGCGGCCTCCTCCGCGGCCTTCGCCTCGGCCTGGGCCCTCGCCTCCTCGGCCGCCTTGCGGGCCACTTCCAGCTTGTCCTTGGCCTCTTGGGCCGCGGCCTGCTGCGCCGCCTGCTCGGCCTCGGCACGGCCCTTCGCCCCGGCGGCGTCCTGCTGGGACTCGGCCTGCTGGAGGATGCGGTTGCGCAGCACCTCACCGGCGTCGGCGCCGTGGGCGGACTGCTGCGTCATGATTCCCGTGCGCCCGCCCGCGGCCCCGGCCTCGGATCCCGAACCGCCGTCGTCCTGGTGGGACTTGTCCCCGCTCACCAGGTCGGGCAGGGACGGCATGGATATCGCGACCTGGGGCCGGTCCTGCGCGGTGGCGATGCCGCCGGCGCCGACCGCCGCGATGACGCCGACGCCGAGCACGGTGGAGCTGCGCGCGAGTCCGCCGCGCTGCTTGGCGACCCGGTGCTTGCCCCGCACCGGTCGCACCGAATCCTCGGTGGGATTCCACTCGCCCCAGGCACCCGCGGTGGGCTGCTCCTGGATCTCGATGCCTTCAGGGGCAGGCAAGTTGGAGGCCACCGGGGCACACTCCTCATTGACGCGCGTGGACGCGCGCGCGCACGGTGCCGTCTCTTGCGACGGCTTGGACGACCGCGCTGCGTTATCGAAAGGTAATAGACGTAGGGGAGTGATTCCAAGCATCTCCGCTTGATCGTTCACAGCAATCAGCCACTCACCGACCGGCTTTGGCCACGCCTTTACCCTATAAATCCACCCTAACCAGTACAAAAATCAACCGACTCCGCCATCTCTTCAGCCACAACCAACACATGACGGCTCGTCAATTTCCTTGCGGAGAGCGTTCTTTCCACTACGCACCGTTACATCACGTCGTCCCGGGGTACCACCGGCACCGTCCGGCGCCGCTCCGGCTGCCGCTCCGGCTGCCGCTCCCCCGGGCGCCCCACCGCCAGCAGCGCCATGCCGTCCGTCGCCCCGCCACCCGCATGCCGGCGCACATCGGTGCTGAGCGCGCTGAGCAACGCCTGCGGACCGGGGAAGATCCGGCCGCGCAGCCGGGCCGCCGGATCGTAGAAGTCCCCCGCCCCGTCCCGGGCCTCGGTCAGCCCGTCCGTATAGAGCAGCAGGGTGCTCCCCGCCGGGAAGTCCCACTCCTGCACCAGGTCCGGCCGGCCGCCCAGCTCCCCCATGCCGAGCGGCAGGGCGGGCTCCGCCGGGGCGAGGACCGCCAGCTCGCCGTCGCCTCGACCTTCCAGCCGGTGCCGTTGACGATGTGCAGCACGAACACCGCGAGCACGGCCAGGGCGCCGGTCAGGGCCGTGGCCGGGAGGCTGAACAGCGGGGCGGCGATCAGCGGGGCCGCGGTGAAGAAGGGGGATCCGGTGAAGCTGGGCGGGGTCGGCAGGTCGAAGACCATGCCGAGGACGGGGGCGCACCGGGGACGGGCCCTGGGGGTGGACACGACGAAGGCCCGGTTCCTGGTGAGGAACCGGGCCTTCGTACTGAGTAGCGGGGGCAGGATTTGAACCTACGACCTCTGGGTTATGAGCCCAGCGAGCTACCGAGCTGCTCCACCCCGCGTCGGTAAACACAACTCTACGCCATCCGGGGAGAGCCCTTTACCAATTAACCGCCACCCCACCCCCGGATGGTCATTGCCGCAGGTCAAAGGCCCAAAACCGGACCGAACCAGCCCTCGGGACACCCCCTCGCGAATGAAGATCATCTCTGTTGCGCGGCGGTGACACTGCGGGGATGGTTCCGGGATCGGATCCGGGCGATGATTCACCTGTCGCAAGGGCCAGGGGGAACACGAACCGGCCGGCGGCAACCACACCTCCTCGGCCCGGCGCTCTGCCGGTGCCCTTGTGATTCCTGGGGGGAGTCCACCATGTCCGTTCGCACCGCAGCCGCCATCGCAGTCGTCGCCGGCGTTGTCACCACTCTGCTGCCGCTCTCGGCCACCGCCGCGTCCGCCGCACCCGCCACCGACGACCAGGCCGTGCTGCGCACGGAGATGGGCGCTCCGGTCCCCGGCGGCTCGCTGATCCGCGGCGGCGCCACCGAGACCTTCGACCTGACGGTGAAGAACCCGACCGGCAAGGCGGTCGAGTACAAGCCGTGGATGCTCGTCGACCAGACCGGTCCGAGCCGTCTGATGAAGGACGACGTGGTCTTCACGGTGGACGCGGTGGACGCCCCGGCGACCAAGTCCTCGGTCGGCCAGCAGGACGGCGGTTGGCAGGGCCTGTTCTACCCGGCGACGGCCGCCGGCAAGGAGAGCGGCGCGGGCTTCGACATCCCGGCGAACGGCAGGATGACCTGGAAGGTCACCATCGGCCTCGGCGCGAACCACCCCACCAACGACGGGGACTTCACCCTCACCTCCACCAGCTGGAACAACTCGGTGGCGCCCGGCGGCTCGGACTCCCACCTCTTCAAGGTCGCCCCGCAGATCAAGACGGGCGAGCTGAAGACCTGGTTCAAGCAGGTCAGCTCCGGCAAGGACGGCCAGGAGCAGCGCGCGTACCTGGACCTGAACTACCAGGCCACCGGCGAGGGCACCTTCGACACCGCCCTCGCGACCACCCTGAGCCTGACGCACTTGGGCGAGCAGAAGGCCGACTTCCGGCTGCAGGCCCTGATCGACGGCCGCTGGCAGGACCTGCGGGGCGAGCACGGCCGCTACGAGCTGCCGCGCATCCCCAAGGGCTTCGGCGCCTCCGCCGGCGTCCGCACGCTGCCGCTGCGCGTCTCCCTGGGCAAGGACACCGAGCTGACCAAGAAGACGGTCATCACGATGGACGCCGAGGTCGGGCACGCCGAGGGCAACACCTACCCCTTCCAGAACAGCTCGGTGAAGTTCCCGCTCGCCCCGATCGTGGAGACCACCCCGTCCATCCCGCCCTCCATCCCGCCCTCCATCCAGCCCACCCCCAACCCCTCCACCCCGTCCACCGCCACGCCCGTCGTCCAGCGGGCCGCCGCCACCTCCACGGGCAACGCCAACCTGACGGCCACCGCCACGTCCAGCGGCTCCCTCGCCCACACGGGCGCGAACTCGGGCACCGGCCTGTACGCCGGCCTCGCGGCCGCCCTGGTCGCGCTCGGCGCGGCCGCCGCCTGGCTCGGCCGCCGTCGCCGCACCGCCGCCTGATCGGCTCCTCCCCGCACGAACGAGCGCCCCACCCGGTCCCTCCGGGTGGGGCGCTTCGCGTGCGGTGCCGTCAGGCGATGGCATCCCTGCGGCGGGTCAGGACGCGGGTGGTGCTCCCGTCGTCCTCCCGTACGTCCCGTACGTGGACGAATCCGATGCGCTCCAGCAGGACCAGGGAGGCCGTGTTGGCGTCGGCCACGGTGGCGTGCACCTCGGTCAGGCCGAGGGTCCCGAAGCCGTACGCGACGATCGCCTCCGCGATCTCGGTGCCGAGGCCCGATCGCCAGGCCCCGGGAGCCAGCGCGTAGATGATCTCGTACCCGTCGACCCCGTCGGTCCGCTTGATCTCGGCGTGTCCGACGAGCCGGCCGCCCCGGCGCACCGCCCAGACGTCGAAGAGGTTCTCGGCGTAGACCTTGGTGAAGACCCTCCCGAAAAGCGCCCGGTCCTCGGCCTCGGTGGCGGGCCCGTCCCCCATCCACCGCGACACCCGGGTGTCCTGGAAGAGGGCCACGAAGCCTTCCTCGTCCTCGGGGGCGTACGGGTCGAGGAGCAGTCGTTCGGTCCGCAGAACAGGGGGCATGTCCACCGACGCTACCCACCCGGCCCGCCGGCCTCACCGCATTTTCCGCCGCCCCGCACCCGGGGACTGACGGACCGTCCGCCCCTACGCGAAGCGCCCCTCCCGAAGGAGTCGGATGGGGCGCTCTCGCCCAGGGCGGAGGTTGGGACTTCTCCTCGGAGCCGAGGTGCGCTCAGTCCACGAAAGGACCGTGCGCCAGCCGGCCGAATCGGCCTTTGTGGTAGATCAAGGGTTGCTTCGCCTGCTCCGACTTCTGCGCACTCCTGACCCGGCACACCACGATGTGGTGGTCGCCGCCGGGATGGACGTTCTCGATCGTTGCTTCGATCCAGGCGGTGGAACCCGTCAGGCGGGGCACACCGAGTTCCGGTGAGGGCACCCACTCGGTCTGTGCGAACCGGTCCGTGTGAGGGCTGGCGAAGCGTCGCGCCAGTTCTTCTTGGCCCAGATCGAGAATGTTGACACCGATCACGCCTGCGGCCGCGATCCGCGGCCAGGTGGCTGAGCTGCGGTTGATCGCGAAGGAGATCAAGGGCGGACCGAGTGACAGAGACGTCAGAGACTGGCAGGTGAAGCCGGCCGGACCGAGCGTGGTGATGACCACTACTCCTGAAGCAAAGTGACCGATGGCCTCGCGGAAGGCACCCGCTTCCACGTCTGCGACAGCGTGCGGAAGATTCACGAGGCAGCCTCACGAGGGGCGCTGAGGGAAGGGGAAGCGAGGAAGGGCAGCGCCAGGAACGCGAGGACCGCAAGGGTCGTGAAGTAGGCGGCGGGCCCGATGCCGAGCAGTGCACCGCCGATCAGAGGACCGGCGAAGAACCCGGCGTAGCGTAGCTCGGCGAACCCGAAATAGGCGCCCTTCAAGGCGTCAGGGGCGATCCGGTGGGTGATCTGGTCCGGCATCGGCATCAGGATCGCCTCGCCCAGCGTCCAGACCGTCACTCCGGCGGCGAGCATCAGCAGGCCACCTTCCGAAAGGCCGAAGAGGACGAAGGCGCCGCAGAAGCCCATACATCCCACAGCGGCTTGGGCTGCTTGCGGAAACCGGCGCGCCAGCCACTGGGCGGGGAACTGGAAGACGATGCCGATGAGGGCGTGGAAGGCGAACAATCCAGAGAAATAGGCCGCTGCTGCCGTGCCGTGTTCGTTCTTCAAGTACAGCGGGAAGATCGACTCGAACTGGGAGAACACCAATGTGATGCTGATCCCGGCGCCCACCGCAAGGAAGAGACGCCTGTCCTTCAGCGCCGGACCCCATGCCCTGCCCGCCGCGGCGCTCGGCTCCCGCTCTGCCTCCAGGGCGCCCAAGGAACCGTTGCCGAGCTGGACTATCAGCAGGCACAGCCCGAACAGGGCTCCCGCACACAGGAACAGGGCTCGACGGTCGATCAGGTAGGCGCCGGCGCCGACGAGAGGACCGAGGACCGCTCCGAGGGACTGCGAGATGTAGCGGACGCGGAAGATGACGCTTCCTTCACCTGGCGCGGCAAGGGAGAGGAGCTTCTTCAGCGACGGGGTACAGAGCGTGAGCGCGCAGCCCAGGCAGACGATCAGAGGAAGGACCGCATAGACCGCGTCGGACAGCGAGAGAGCGACGCACACCGCCGCGTAGAGGCCGAGGCCTGTGCGCAGCAGCGTCACGGCTCCCACCCGGTCGGCCAGAGCTCCGCTGAAGAACGATCCGAGGGCGGAGATCAGAGCGATGCTTCCGACAGCGGCGCCGATGGCTGCGGCCGACAGATCCGTCACGTCGGAAAGGTAGAGGGTCAGGAACGGAACCATCGCGAAGAATGCGATCGAGGTGACGAGGGTGGTCGCCGCCAGTACCCGCACGGGGCCCGACCTCAGCAGGTCCCGGATCCCGGGCGGCTGCTCGATGTCGGCCTTCATCAGGACGCAGCCGCGATTTCGCTGCGCATCTGCTGCCACAGCAGAACACCGGCCGGCGTGAAGGACGTCGAGGGCTCGGCCTCGATCTCGTCCATGCCTTCCGCCAGAAGCCTTGCGTTGTCCCTCTGCGCGTCCTGGTGGAACTGCACTCCGGTGACGGCGTGGGCCCGTCGGTGGAATGCGGTGATCCGGGCGAACACGAAGATCGCCTGAAGCATGCCCCACAGCGGGCGCGGGTCCTTGCGCACCGGCGAGTTGAACACGGCCTCGTCACGGCAGGTGACGAGCGGGTCGAGCTCCAGGATGAGCATCAGCCGCAGATGGGCTGCTTCGTGCAGCAGGTGTTCGGCGGTGTATTCACGGGAGGTGAAGGGCTGTGCCGCCTCGGAGAGGAAGATCGCGCCCATCAGGCAGGTCTCGGTGAAGGAGGAGTGGAACGCGGAGCCGTAGGGCACGAACAGCCTCACGTACGCACGGATCTCCGCGGCCAACTCGGGCCAGCACTCATCGATCAGCGAAAACGCCGCATCGACGAGGGCGCCATCCTCATGATTCGCCGCCCTGACGGTGAGGTCGGAGGAGGGGTACCCGGGCTGCGGCTCGTGACTGTTCATCGAGGCGAAGTGCCGTGCGATCCACGGGTGCTCGCCGTCGATCTCGATGGCGGTGCCGCCGATGACCAGGTGCCCGGCTCGGGTGGCTTCGCCGATGTTGTCGGGCCCGCTGCCGTCGAAGAAGGCCACGGGCAGACGCAGCACGCCGTCCCGGACGGTCCCGTCGCCGAGGTCGGCGATCACTACGCGTTCGACCGGCGAGGCGAAGAGCAGGTGGAACGCGTGGCCCGGAAGCCACAGCTCGGTGCCCGGCTCGGGCAGGCGCAGCTCCACTTCCGCGCCCTTGCCCGGCCCCATCAGGTAGGGGACGGCGACGAAGTGGCCGAAGTAGGCGGAACGATAGCGTGGCGGGATCTGCGGCAGCGTGTCCAGTGCGTGAGCCGCCGCTGTCCGCGATTCGATCTCGGACGGCTCGCCCGGCCCCTGATCCGCCGTGAGAGTGTGCCAGGCCCATCCTTCGTGCACCTGCGCCGGAGCCTCGGAGAAGTCCCGTGGCACCCCCGGCGCGGTGAACGAAGGGTAGGTGACGTCCGACAGCAGAGCGTGCAGGGCGTGGCCGCACTCATGGAAGCTCCGCCATCTTGATTCTGGCTGGTCAGGGCCTCTGGTGTGATGGCGGGTGAGGCTGCTCGGGCTGGTGGTGGGGCAGTGTCCAGCAGGTAGATCGTCGGGCAGGGCGGTTCGCCTGTTCCGGTCCGCCGCCTCGTTCTCCTCCCTACGATCCGGCGCATGGTGGATCCCGAGGTGCAGGAGCGGATCGCGGTACGCCGCGCGGAGTTGGACGATCTGGAAGAACAGCTGGTCAAGCAGTTGGCCGAGGTGCGGGCCGAACGCGAGGACCTGGCGGCGGCGGAGCGGGTCCTGGCCCGGATGGGCGAGCAGGTCGCCGCCGAACGGGCCGCGACGGCGCCGGCTGTCGCGCAGGTGGGCGGGAAGGGGGTGCTGCTGATCCCGCACCGCGCCCCGGAGATGGCCGAGACCGCGCTCCCGCCGGAGTACCAGCGCATTCTCGCTTCCGTCCGCGCTGCCGGCGGGCCGGTCCTGGTCCGGCAGGTGGGCGAGGCGCTCGGGGTGGACACCGGGGTGCGGGGCAAGCTGGAGCCGCTGCGCGGGAAGCTGACGAAACTGGCCGATCGCGGCTGGCTGCACAAGCGTCCCGACGGGCGGTTCACCGTCCGTCCGTGACCCGCAGTTCCCTGGGGCGGACGTAACTTCGGTGCCCCCGGGGCTCGTTGGGAATGCGTGAGCATACCGAAAAGCACATCGGGGACACCGTGTCCCTTGTCTACCAGTGCCGTCTGCCGCTGTCCACGAGCGCCGTCAACCACCTCGCCGGCCTGCTGCGGCGTCACCTGAAATCGATAGGTTCGCGCTGGCGGTCGCTGCCGCCGGGGAAGATCGCGGTGATCGTCCTGGCCGTACTCCGCCACGATCAGCGCCTGGCCGACATGGCCGGCGGCAAAAGCATCGCCGAGTCCACCGTCCGCCGCTGGCGCGACGAGATGATCCGCCTGCTCGCCGCCCGCGCTCCGCGCCTGGACCGGGCCCTGAAGAAGATCGCGAAGCGGGGCGGGGAAGTCGTCCTGGTCGACGGCACCCTCATCGCCACCCAGCGCCGCACCGGCCGCGACAACCGAAAACACTTTTCCGGCAAGCACCACCGTCACGGCCTGCACTTCCTCGCCCTGACCGACGAGAGGGGCCGCCTGATCTGGATCTCCGCCGCGCGGCCCGGCCGCACCCACGACGCCACCGCCGCCCGCCACGACCATCTCGTCGAACATCTCAAGGCGGCCGGCCTCGGCGCGCTCGCCGACCTGGGCTTCCTCGGCGTGGACAAGCCCGACGACCCTGATGACCTGGTCATCGTGACCGGTTTCAAGGCCACCCGCTACCGCAAGCTCACCCCTGGGCAGAAGACGGCGAACCGGGTTCTGGCCGCCGGACGCGCGCCCGTCGAGCGCGGGTTCGCCCACCTGAACAACTGGCGGATCCTCACCAAGCTCCGCACTGACCCCGCCCGTGCCACCCACCTGCTTCGCGCGCTGCTCGTACTGACCAACATCGAGGCCACTACAGGCAATTGATCTCTACCGCATTCGGCCCGCGACCAGCACAAGCACCCCGGAGCAGCGTCACTGAACCGGGATCGGCTGAGTGAGGTTCACCGGGTTGCCGTCGGGGTCCTGGATGTGGGCGACGCGCTGTCCCCACGACATGTCGTTGGGGCCGCCGCTGACCGAGCCGCCCAGCGCCGTGACCCGGCCGAGCGTCTCGTCGACGTCGTCGACACCGATGCTGAGCAGGATCCGCGGTGCCGCCCCGGTCCCCGGGTTCGTCTTGGCCACCAGCCCGAGGTCGGTGTCGCCGATGCGCAAGCCGAGGTAGAAGGCCGGGCCTTCCGCCGGTACCCGGAAGATCTCCTCGGCGCCGAACAATTTCGTATAGAAGCCGACCAGGACGTCCTGGTCGGCAGTGATGATCACTGGCTGGATGGTGGACATGGCACTCCTGTCGAGAACGGTCGTGTCGCTGGGTAGACCGTTCGAGGACGGTGAACTCATCGGCAAAACCACCCCGCCGGACGATCTACACCCCAGACTGCCGCCCACGACCAGCACGAGCACCCCGAAACGGGGTCACGCCACCCCTGCTGACCAGCCACTTCAAGATGGCGCAGCCACCTTGAACGGGACGCCCATCTGGTCGGCCCACGCCTCGTACGACGCCAGGTGGGCGACCACGGGCGCAGCGTCGGTCACTTCGATCACTCCGGGGAGGGGGATCGTCCGGACATCGTCGAAGACGGTGCCCAGGATGGCGGGGACGTCTTCCAGAGTGATGCGGGCGGAGAGCTGTACCCGTGCGGGGCCCTCCGGGATGCCGAGGACGTCGCCGGCAGCTCGTCGCCAGAGGTCCTCCAGCTCCCGCTTGTCGGTCCTGCTGTTGGTGGGGGCGATGGCGATGCCGTCCTTTGCCAGGACGCGGCTCAGCTCCTGGGCGGCTCGGGCCTGGTCCTCGACGTGGTAGAGCATGTGCATGGCCAGGACGGCGCCCAAGGCCCCGTCCGCGATCGGCAGCCGCTGGACGTCCGCGGCGACGGCTCCTGTGATGCCTGCCAGGATGCCGGGGGAGATGTCCATGGGGAGCACGGTCAGGTCCGGCCGGTCGGCGCGTACCCGCTGTACGAACTTCCCGTTGCCGCAGCCCACGTCCGCCACTGCCCCGCGTATGCCGGCCAGCTCGCCCACGACGATGCCGGGGAGGTCGTGGCGCGGGGTCTGCCATTGGTAGAGGGACTGGCGGGCTGCGAGGTGTTGGCCGGTGCCGTACGCCTGGGTTGAGAGCAGGCGCCGGTCGGTCACGGAAGGGTCGTTCGTCGGCTGGGTGGTCATCGTGGCTCCGTGGGTGTGCTGACGAGAGCGGGCCGGGCGGTCACCTCGTGGATGTGTTCCCGGAGATCGACCACCGGCCGTGAGTCACGGTACGGTCCGCTGCCGATGAGCGTGTCCAGTTTGCGAAGCCTGATGGTGATGCTCGCTGTGTACTGATCCGCGCCGAGGACCGCGTCGAGTTCCGTACCGGCGCCTTCGACTTCGCCGCTCGCCAGGTATGCGGTGGCCAGGTCGAGATGGGCGGCGTGGAGGTCTCCGGAAGACCGGTCTCCTTCCGGCCCGGCCTGGTACAGCTCCACCGCGCGGTTGGATGCCGCTATCGCCCGCTGGATCTGCTCGTCGCCGCCGACGGCCAGGAGCGTGGTGCCCGTGTAGGCCCATTGCTTCGCCTCGGGGAAGGCGAAGACGCCTGGCAGTTCATCCGGTTCCGCGCTGCTGCGGGCTTCATGGGCCAGTGCCAGGGAGCGCAACGCGCTGCGGCCGTCGCCGCCGGCAGCGAGGGCACGGGCCTCCAGGCTCAGCAGTCGCGCTGTGATCGTTCCTGAGCCCGGCCCTCGGCCGTCCGCGTATCCGGCCCGTGCCAGGTCTGCGGCCTGCCGGTAGTCGCCTGTCCAGTACGCAGCCAGGGACTGGAACGAGCGGGCCCAGGCTCGTAGCCTCGGGTGCTCCGCGATCTCCGCGCACTGCGCCACGGTCCGCGCATGGGTGGCGGCGGAGACCTGGTGGCCGAGGTCGAGGGACACGTGCGCCGCGAGTCCGGACAACCATCCCGCGAGTACGTACAGGTGCCGCGTCTGACCGGGGTGCTGGCGGCCCTCGAGTAACCGGAACGCGTCCGTGCGCAGGGTACGGATCTCCGGGACCAGCAGGGACAGCGGCCGGCTGACGAATTCCCTGGCGAGCCGCTCCACGTCGGCGTCGAACTGTTCCAGCACCAAGCCGTTGACGTTGGTCGCGGCAGCCAGCCGTGCGAGTCGGACCGACAGCTCCGGTGTCGGCGTGGAGGCTGCTCGTCTCGTCGGTGGGTTCGGCCACCTCGCTCGCCGCAGTCCACGACCAGCGCCGGGCCCTGGAAGCCCAGATCAGCACCTTGCTGGAAGCCCACCCTCTTCACCAGGTCCTGACCTCGATGCCGGGAGTCGGGGTCAGGACCGCCGCCGTCCTGCTGGTCACCGTCGGCGACGGCACCAGTTTTCCCAGCGCAGCCCACCTCGCCTCCTACGCCGGCCTTGCCCCCACGACCAGATCCTCAGGGACATCGATCCACGGCGAACACGCACCCCGAGGCGGAAACCGGCAGCTCAAACGCGCGATGTTCCTCTCCGCCTTCGCCTGCATGAACGCCGACCCCGCCTCCCGCACCTACTACGACCGCCAACGCGCCCGCGGCAAGACCCACACCCAGGTGGCTTTGTGCATCTCCAGCGACAGCGTTTGTTGACGAGTTTCGGCAGCGTTCAGTGATCAACTCGGTTGTACTTGTTCACGAGAAATAGCGGCACTGTGGCGAGAGGTGGTGTCGTCTCTGTCATGTCAAGACGACGCAGCCCCGCCGCTCCAACTCACTGACGAGTGGTAGCGAGGGATCGACCTCGTTCCAACGCAGATCCAGCTTCTCCAGCGACGGCATCAGGGCGAGCCAGTCGGGCAGCTGGCCGAGGCGGTTGCTCCGCAGGTCGATCTGACGAAGGCGCGGGAGGCCTGCCAGGGACTCCGGCACTGCGTCCAGAGAGTTTTCGCGTAGGTCTAGGTGGCGTAGTTCGTGCAGGTCGGCTGCCGACATAGGCAAGTGCTCGATCGCGTTCCCCCGGAGCCACAGCTCACGCAGGCCTCGGAGCTGGCCGATGGCATCGGGCAATGAGGCGAGCCGGTTGTGCTGCGCTCTGAGCTCGATGAGGCCGCTCATCCCACCGATGGTCTCTGGCAATGCGGTGAGAGAGTTCTCGCCGACGTTGAGGTATCGCAACCGGTTCAGGTTTCCCAGACAGTCCGGAAGCTGCGTCAGCTGGTTGTCGTGCAGGTAGAGACAGCCGCTGAGCCCGGTCAGCTTGCCGAGTTCTTCGGGCACTGACGTCAGCGCGTTGTGGCCCAGGTCCAGGGTGTTCAGCTGGTGGAGCTGCCCGATTTCTGGCGGGAGGGCCGTAAGTCCGTTGTCGGCGAGGATCAGCACGTGGAGCTCGGTCTGTTGCCAGACCGAATCGGGTGCTTCTCCGAGCTCTTGACGCCACAAGTTCAATGTGTGCCTCACGGCCATCCCCCTCATCAACCCTACGAAGCTCCGATTGTCGTCCGGGGCCCTGGGGTCAGCAGACAGCTAGGACAACATCAGCCGGCCTTGGCCGATTCTTCGGCTCGGGCTCGTGTGCTGGCGAGGCGGTAGGAATCGGTGCCGGTCTCGATGATGGTGCCGTTGAAGGTGAGGCGGTCGACGATGGCCGCGCAGAGGCGGGGGTCGGTGAAGGTCTTGGTCCAACCGCCGAAGGACTCGTTGGAGGCGATGGCGACGCTGTTCTTCTCCTCGCGTTCGGTCAGGACCTGGAAGAGGAGTTCGGCGCCTCGGCGGTCGAGTTCCATGTAGCCGAGTTCGTCAATGCAGAGCAGGTCGACGCGTCCGTAGCGGGCGATCGTCTTGGTCAGCTGCTTCTCGTCGGCCGCTTCGACGAGCTCGTTGACCAGCTTCGTGGCCAGCACGTACTTGACCCGGTAGCCGGCCATCGCGGCTTCGGTTCCGAGCGCGATCAGCATGTGCGATTTGCCGGTGCCGGAGTCGCCGATCAGGCAGAGCGGCTGGCTCTTCTTGATCCACTCGCAGCTGGCGAGGGTGTGGATGGCCGCGGCGTCGATGTTCGGGTTCGCGTCGAAGTCGAAGGTCCGTAGTTATCTGGGACTTGTCCCGGGGGAAGCCGGCGGCCTTGATCCGCCGTTCCGACCGGCGCCGGGACCGGTCGTCGCACTCGGCCATCAGCAGCTCGGCAAGGAATCCTCGGTAGGTCATCTGGTCCTTCATCGCCCGGTCGGCGATGTCGGAGAACTCGTTCCTGATCGACGGAAGCCGCAGCAGGGCGGCAGGCGGTGTCGATGGCCGTGGTGGCGGCCTGCTCGGTCAGTCCTCGCTGGCGGGGCAGGGTCACTGTGCTTCTCCCCCGCGGTGTTCACCGCCGCTGGCGCGACGGCGTCGGAGCAGTTGGTCGTAGTGGGTCACCGAGGGCAGCGGCCTGGTGTCCGGGGGAAGATGCGCGAGCCGCCACTCGTGCAGAAACGTCACCGTGGCAGCGCCAGCGGCTCCAGTCGGCTCGTCCTCGGCTTGGGTAATCTTGCGGGCTTCAAGCGCGACCGCGTCCGCGGTCAAGGCCCCGGCCCGCAGAGCCATCGAGAGGCCCGCGACCAGGTGCTCGTGCGGGAGGTGGCGGGCCAGCAGCAGCACCTCGATCAGCGCCCTCGTGCCGGCGGTATCGCCGTGGGCCTTGACCGCCGCGGCCCACCAGGCGTCGTGGACCGGGGTGAACTTGCCAGCTGAGCGGGCCTGTTCGAGCGCGGTCGCGCCGGGGAAGGCACCCGGCTTGCGGATCAAGGCCTCCAGGTAGTGGTCCAGATCCAGGCGGCAGCCGCCCTTCGCGATCAGCCGCTCGTGCCGGGCCACTTCCACGTTCCGGTCGTAAACCACCAGGTGAGAGGCATGCAACACGACCCGGACCCGCTTGCCGATCAGCCGGACCGGAACCGAGTACCGGTTCGTGCGGACCGCGATCTGGCTGTAACGGTCCACCCTCGGAGTGAAGAGCCGGCCCGTCTCGAACGGCTCCTCCGGCAGCGGCATCAGCAGCGGGCGCTCGACCTGGAAGTACTCGTCGATGGTCCGCGGCCGCGAACCGATCCGGCGCCGCCCGTCACGCAGGTCCCACTGATCGACCAGTTCGTTCAGCTCGGCAAGCGAATCGACCTCGGGCACCGGGGTGAAGTGGTTGCGGCGGAAGTACCCGATCTGCCCCTCCACTCCGCCCTTCTCGTGGGCGCCCTCAATGCCCGGCCGGCAGTAGAAGCTCTCGATCCCGAAGTGCGACCTGAAGGCGATCCACCGGTCGGCCTCCACCCTCGCCCGGCTCAGCCCCAGCACCCGGGCGACGGCGGCTTTCAAGTTGTCGTAGCGGACCTTGCTCCGTGGCACCCCGCCCAGCGTCCGAAGCGCGTGAACGTGCCCTTCGAAGGCTGCGCCAGCGCCGACCGTCGATTCCCAGACCGGCGCACGTGGCGTCGAGGTCGCGGTAGGCGATGCCTGCGGCTCCGTGGGGCAGGAAGTGCGCGTAGCTGGCGGGGGCGTGCAGCATCTGCACCCCCCGTTGGGTGAGGTCGAACTCGCGGAAGAAGGGGGAGGTCAGGGCCATCGGGTGGACGGCGGCGCAGATGTCGTGCGCGATGTCGCTGTCGAAGAGGGCCTCGGTGCGTAGGCCTCCTCCGATGGTGTCGCGTGCTTCGTACAGTGCGACGGAGAGCCCTGCGCGCGCCAAGGTGACGCCGGCGGCCAGCCCATTGGGGCCAGTGCCGATGATTACCGCGTCCGGAGACATGCCGTTCGCTCCTCGGTGCGTGGTTGGGTGTCTGTCCGGATCGGCACGCCTCAGGGGCAGACGGTACTGGTATCAGTGCCAGTACCGTCTGCGCCGTCGGCTAGTGCGTGCACCTGGTTGTACGACGGCTGTTGCCTTGAGGGGCTCGCTGTTGGGGCTGAGGATCTGCCTGCGGCCCGCCCTGTGGTCGTTGCTCGGCTACTTGGCGGCGGCGGTCGGTGAAGCCGGCTTCTGGATGGGCCAGGTGGTGATGGAGACCTGCTGGCCGCAGTCTTGGGCGACCTCGCCCTTGCAGACGTAGACACTGCTTGTGGTGGTGGGAGCGTAGTGGGTCTTGAAGCTGACGGGCTTGGTACCAGCGCCGCACTGCGTGGCGATCTTGCGGGCGGGCATGGGGGCGAAGTCGTGGATCGTCATGGACCACAGCGAGTAGCACCCGGGTCCGGTGTTCTTCAGCTCGCCCTCGACGGCGAGCGTCGAGGTGAGGATGCCGCTGCCCTTTTCGAGCCATCGGGTGCCGCTGGCGGTGGCGGCGCCGTGGCCGGCTGACCACGGCACTCCGGCGGCGGAGGACGGGGACGCGGCCAGCAGGATGGCGGCGGCCGAGCCGAGGGCGACAGTGAGGGTCTTCCGGGTGCTGGAGCGCATGGGCAGCGGTCTTTCAGTGGAGTGTTCGGCAGGTTTGTACGTGGGCCGTCGGTCAGGCGTGGACGGGATCGTTGACAGGTGTCTCGACGGCCGGGCGTTCGGGTTCGGCGGGCTGGGCCCGCTTGCGCCACAACCGTGTGAGACGGGGGTCGTGTCCGTAGGGGGCGAGGAGCAGCAGCAGGCCGGCCCACATGGCGAAGGCGAAGCTCCACAGGCCCATGACGACGGCGATGCCGAGGTGGAAGAGGATGCCGGCGGGCAGGAGGGCCCACCGCACCTTCTGCGGCAGCAGGAGCGCGGCGGCGAGAACGATCTCGAGTACGAGGGGGCCCCAGGTGAGCGCGGCGACGCCGAGGGGGTTGTCCACCACGGTGTTCAGGGCGGGGCGGAGCCAGTCGGGGGCTCCGAACGCGTAGTTGTTGATCCAGTAGTACAGGGCACTGCCGTCTGCCCATTCGGCGTGGGGCAGTTTGGCCACGCAGGACTGGAAGTAGACGACGGACATCTGGATACGGGCCACGGTGATCGCGCTGACCCCGATCAGAGCCAGGGTTGGGCGGCGCGTGTTCTCCGTGGGTTCGGACGGCTGTGGCTGCCAGTGCCAGCGTCGTGGGTCGCCGATGGCCACCAGGACGAGGATCAAGGTGAGGATCCAGGTGATCTGGTCTCCGCCATCGGGGATGGAGATGCCGGTGAACACGCTGAAGGCGACGTAGGCGTGGGGGATGGCGGTGAACCTGGGGCGCCAGCCGCTGGCTGCGATGACGAGGACGAGGCAGCACACCCAGCGCATCGTCTCGAAATGGTCGGGGGACACCAGGCAGAAGGCTCCTGCTCCAGTGACGCCCCGGCACAGCGGGTACTGGCCGACGGTGGAGACTTCCCGGAAGAGGGTCGCGCTGTCGCTGAAGGCGAGCGTGCCCAAGGTACCGAGCGCCAGAAGGGTGCGGGCCAGGCCGTAGCCGGCGGCCCAGGGGAGGGTGACGGTGCGCTTTCGCATCAGCAGGTCACCTCGAGCACCATGACACGTTCGGTGGAGTGGGACTCGGGCACGAGGTCTCGCCACGCGTAGGGCGTGGGGCGTTCCTGCAGCAGGCCGACGGTTCCGCACAGTGTGGGGTCGGGGGAGCTGTTCTCCAACTGGCGGGCGGCGTCACCGGAGCCGGACAGGCAGGTCTGCCCGCTGTCGGTGCATTCACGCCAGTCCGACTTCTGGGCGGCCGCGAGCAGCATAGCGATTTCGACGCCCTGGGCGCGTGATTCGCGGTTGAGCCCGAAGGCATTGCGTGGAGAGGCGTGCGGGGTGAGGGAGAGTGCCTGCCAGCCTTCGGGAGTCTTCTTATAGGGGACGACCTCGGGATCGCGCGGGGACTTGGTGAAAAAGGCCCAGCCTTGTGGTGCGATATTCACTACCGCATGCTTCACCTTATTTTGCGCTGGCAATGTGATGACGTTTTTCGGGACCTGTTCTTGCACTGCGTAGAGCACGATCACCGACCAGATGATGCACACGATGACGACCGATTTAAGGGATACGGAGACGGTGCCTTTGCCGCTGCGGGTGAATGCGGCACAGGCCGTCCGGATTTTGCTGTTCATGATGGAAGGGAGGGTCCTCTGCCGCTTGGACGGGAACGCAGCGTCGGGGGCGGAGAGTCTGCAGCCTCTCCGCCCCCCTTTCGCTTAGGCGGCCTTGAGTGCCTTCGTCACCTGGGCGACAGCCTCGTCCTTCGACAGCGGGGTGCCGTCACCGGTGGTGGGCTGCGGGCTCCAGAACCAGTTCTTGCCCTTGACGAAGTTCGCTCCCACCGCGACGGTGACCGTCACTACGGCGCCGGCCGCGGTCACGACGGCGGCGATATGGACGACCGCGGCGCCGACCGCGACGGTGACGCCGCACAGCTGGCCGTTCTCGATGGGAGTGGCCTTGTCGTCCTTCTGCGCCACTGCCATCAGCATGTTCTGGGCGTCCGTGACGGCCTTCTCGACCTGGCGGGGGTCGCCGCTGCGGGTCTTCGCGCTGAGCTCCGCGAAGAAGGCGGGGGACCGCTTGTTGATCAGGTCGATGACAGCGTTCGAGGCCCGCACCTCGTCGAGGTCCTCGTTGTCGACGTGCTGGCGGGCCTCCGCGAACAGGTCGAGCTTCGACAGGTCGCTGCCGACCTCACCCTGGCCGAAGAACAGGCCCCGGAAGACCTTCTCGCCATCGGCCTTGGCCGAGGCCGGCGACGCGACGGAGACGGTGGTGACGGGCTTGGTACCCGCGTCGGCCATCGCCGACGGGGCTGCGGCCACGCACAGGGCCGCTGCCGTAACGCCCGCGACCACCAGGATGCCGCGCTGCTTGATGTTCAACTTCATTCCCCTCGTTGGAAAAACATCAGGGAGCGGACAGGCTCTTGGTCACTCGCCCCCCGATGCGTGAACTTGCCTCCGTGATATTCGCATAGGGAATGATCATGAGTCGAGCAAATATGACCGCACTCACAGCCGGCCTAAGCGGAAAGACACCTTCCGGTAATCTTCCGCTTCTTTCCGGCCAGTAGCGGCGGAGGTACTTGACTCGGGGTATCCGAGGGAGTGTCAATCAGGGCGACTCTGGCGAATCAATTTCGCCAGAATGGCTTGATTGATTAGCTGGTGCGTCGGGTCGAAAGTGCGTTGAGCAGTGCGGCGCCGCGTTCGGCGTCATCGACACTCACGGCAAACTCCGTGCCCTTGGCCGGGCGGATGACCAGGCACTCGCCGGCCCGGAGCATCACCGTGGTGCCCAGGCCGCTGAGCCGGTAGCCCCACCCGCCGACCTGCGCCGGGGTCCGCATCTCGGCACGCGCCGAAACAATGTTCTGGGCCGGCCAGCGGCGCACCGGCCAGCCGAGCGGACCGAAGGCCACCTCCAGCCCGGACTCGGTCACCCGCGCCTGCACCGATGCGCAGAACAGTACGAGCACCGAAGCGATCGCGAACGGGGCGATGAGCGCCCACTGCATGCCAATCAGACCCCCAGCGGCCGCGAGTACGGCGGCTGCCGCCACGAGGCCGGTGAGGGCGGCGGTCAGGTGGAGCCAGGGGTTCGTGGTCCGGGAGAGCCAGACTCGGCGCTCACCCTCAGGGATCTCCATGACCTCGCCGCTCCCGTCCTGCTGAGCTTGGACCGGGAGCGCCGCGCGCCGGCCGGCGAACCACCCGAGCACACCGGCCACGACCGCGACCGCCGCCGTGATGGCCATCCCCACGCCCACTGAACCGGCGTCCCGCCAGTCGGTCCGGTCCAGATTGGCGCGGACGATCGAAGCCTGGGCGCCGGCCAGGAACACACCGCCGGACAGCAGGGACACCCCGATCCACGCCCGTGCGGGCGCGCCTCCGCGCCGGCCGGCTATGGCGATGGAAAGCGCCAGAACGGCCCAGATCAGCGCCGGGAACACGGCCGCCGCCCACAAGGGCATCGAACCGTCAGGAGCCCCATCGCCCCAATGCGTGGCAAGGCGCTTCGGCAGCCGGCTGCTCGCGGCCGGTGGAAGTCCCGCCAGCACAGCCAGCACGCCCACCGCCCAGGCCGCCGCTCCCCAGCGCGTGCCACCCGTCCGCTTCGTACGGTCAGTCACGAAAGCCCCCTGATCATTTCAATGAGATCGTTCTTGCTGTATCCGAGGTGCGCGGCATCGGCCACCAACTGCCGAGTCCTGCTCAGCAGTTCGGACCGCTGGTCCGCGCCTTCGGCGACGGTGACCCCGCGACCCCGCCGGAACTCCAGCACCCCCTCGTCTCGCAGAGCGCGCAGCCCGCGCAAGACCGTGTTGGCGTTCACCCCGAGCGCCTGGGAAAGATCCCGGGCCGGAGGCAGTCGGTCCCCCGGCGCGCACTCACCCTCGGCGATGGCGCGCCGGATCGCCCCCGCTACCTGTTCGTGGAGAGGGCGACTGTCCGTGGTGTCCAGTCTCAGCAGCATGATGCTAGTGAGCGTAGCACTATTGGCGTCATGATGACTGGGGTCCGATGAGCACAGGCAGGTTTCCCTCGGGGGCCAACGCCTTGGACGTGACCCCCCAGGGATTGACGGGGTCAGGATCGGGTTGTCAGTTGCGTGACGAGAGTTCGGGCTTCGGGCGTGAGGCCGTCGAGGATCTCCTGGGTGTAGGGGGTGTCGGGTCGGGTTGTGAGGTCGTGGACGGCGGTCCAGTTTTCGGCGACGATCTGGAGGGCTTGCTGGGTGCGGCGGATGGCGTCGCTGCGGTGTGTGCGGTGTTCCTCGGCGCGCTGAGCCGCTTGGTCCCAGGTGATCTGTCCGCGATCCGCGAGCTGGGTGAGGGCGGGTGCGGTGTCGCCGTCGGCGGCACGGACGGTATCGGTGTCTCTTACCAGGTGGCGGAGGAGGGCTTCGTCGAGGCTGATGTGGCCCTCGGTGACCTGGTCGGCGAGGCCGGGAGCGTGTCGGCGTAGCTGTTCGTACTGGGCGGCGATGGCCTCGGCGTGGGCTTTGCGCTGGAGCGCGGTGGCGTGGGCGGCGTGGGCGGCGTCGAGGCCGAGCGTGCCGCCCCGGACCCTTTCGGCGAGGTCGGGGGCGTGCTTGAGGACGACGTTGGCGGCGGAGAGGCGGCTGCGGCTGAGGCCGTGGAGCTTGGCCTGAGCCCACAGGGAGTGTCCCGAAAAGGAACACGCCATCGCGGTGATCATGGCCTGCTGGCCCTTGCTGACGTGCCGGCGGATCACGTTGTGCGAGACGATCAAGCGGAGCGGATCGCTGTCGTCGGTGGTGAAGCGGGTTCGACTCCAGCGATCTTGCAGGCGGCGAGGCGGTTGCGGCCGTCGACGAGGACCCCGTCGGGGTCGAGGACGATCGGGTGGTGCAGGCCTTCGGTCTTGATGGACTCGGCGAGGTCGTGCAGCTCGTCCTGGTCGAGCATCGGGAGGGTGTCGGCGAAGGGGTGGACCTTCAGGGTGTGCTCCTTGCGGTGGTGGGGGTGCAGACGGCATGGGTGTGCCGTGCGGCCTTGTGGATGGGGTTGGGCGTAGGCCCTGGTGTTCATGGTCTGGAGATTCCCCGGTTTGGCTAACCGGGGATCGTCGGTTAACTTCTGTCGGCTTCACGGAGTCAGCGCCGACGAGCGCCGCCGTTCGTGGTCCGGTTCGTGGGCTGCGTGGCGGGAGCCGGGGGCGAGGCGGGGCGGTTGCCTCGGGCGGGTGTCTCGGGGTTGTCAGCGGTGGGCAGGTCGGCGGTGTGGCGCAGGCGCCAGACGAGGACGTCGCTGATGGAGGTGGCGGTGTCGAGTTCCCTTCGGGTGGCCGCCTCGGTGAGGAGGACGGCCGAGTCGTGGCCGGCGGCCTGGGTGTCGGCGAGGGCGGGCCTGCCGGGCTCGGCCAGGATCTGCTCGGCCAGTTCCGGCAGCACCTGGCGGAGGATGGTCACTTGCCGCTGCTGAACCTGCACGGTCAGGCGTTGGCCTCGTTGGACGATCACGGCCATGGGCTGGGCTGAGGCTTGCTGGTAGGCGGCGCGGAGATGCTCCGCCGTCTGGCGGGCGGCCTCGGCTTGCTGGTCGTGCTGCCGGACCTGGTGCCAGTGCCGCGCGGCGATGACGGCGAGCCAGATCACGTCGAGCATGATCGCCAGGGCGGCCGCGTCCTTCGGGGCGGGTTCCCGCACGATCGCCTTCACCGCCCGCCGCGTGGCCTGCGCCTGTTCGTGTCGGGCGCGGATGCGGGAGCGGTTGGCCCGTTCGAACGCGGCTGCCGCCTGCATCAGCTGCGGTTGAAGGTGGGCTGAGGCGATCAGCGGGAGGGCGTCGAGTGTCTCGGCGAGGACGGCGATGTGCGCCTGAGCGTCGCCGTCCTCGCTTCGGGTGAGGAGGTCGGGTATGCGGTCGGTGGCGTCGGTGACCCGTTGCCACGCCGGACGCCTGCGGCCGGGCTGCGGGAGGGTCGGTGCCGGAGCGTCGGTGAAGCGCTCTGCGATCTTGGGGTAGGACAGGTCGGGGGCGAGGACGGAGCCGGAGAACCACACCGGCTGCCCGTCCTTGTTGGTGTCGCCGTCGAGGGCGACCTTGTAGCCGCGCACGTCCCCCGAAGGGAAACGCTGGATTTCCACCAGTACCTCGGTGCTTGCAAGGATGTGGAAGAACTCGTCTGTGCTGGTGGCTGCGGTGAGTGCGGTGCGGACGTGGGTGCTCAGGCGCTCGCGGGCGGTGGTGGCGTGTCCGGCGCGGCGGGCTTTCTCCTGCTCTGCACGGGTGGGCCGCTTGGCCGCCGTGCGGTCACCGCGCACGACCTGGCGTAGCCCGTACTCCTTTTCGATGGCGGCGAGTTCTTTGTCGGCGCGCAGGTAGTCGTTCCAGTTGCGGGGCTGGCTGAGGTCGCCACGGACTTTGGTGGCGACGATGTGGATGTGGTCGTCGGCGTGGCGGACCGCGACCCAGCGGCAGGCGTCCGGATCGCCTGCGGGTGCGATGCCGGTGGCGTTCAGCACGCGGCGGGCGACCGTGGCCCACTCCTCGTCCGACAGGATCCGGTCCTCGGGTGCGGCCCGAACCGAGCAGTGCCACACGTGCTTGTCCGGCGCGCGGTCGCCGGCCTGCTTGACCCGCAGGTCGAGGATGGCAGCGAGCCGGGCGAGAGTGTCGGCCTCGTGGCGGCCGGGGTCGGGGGCGAAGCCGTCGACCCCGGCCGCCACCAGGTGGGGGTCGGTGTGATCCTTGGCGCGTACGGTGTCGTACAGGTACTTCAGGAGCCCACGGGTGTTGGCGCCTGCCTTGCCGATCTTCGCGATCAATCACGCCACCCGCTTCGATGTGGCAGCCGCATATGCGGCGGTGTCGATCGCCCTGGCGGCAGCGTGCGCCCGGTCGAGGACGTCACCGACCGCGGCGAGGACCGCGCTGTCCCCAGGGTGTGGATGGCCTCCGGAGTTGAGCTTCTTGGCGATCTGGTTGAGGTTCTTGCCGATCGCCGAGACCTCGAAGCCCAGGGCGGCGAGTTCGTCGATCAGGTCATCGAGCCCGGTGCGCTGGCCGGGCAGTGCAAGATCGCCGTGGAGGTGCGCCATGACGATCGCGCCGACGAGGTGCGCGCCGGCCAGATTCAGCCGGCGGGCCTCGCCGAGGATCTCTGCCTTTTCCTCCACGCTCCAGCGGACATCTACGCGTTCCTTGCGCTGGACGTGCTTGCGCCTGCGGCGGCGGGCGACCCGGTAGAGGGCGGCCTTGTCGGCGGCCCGTACCGCCACGACGGGACTGCTGCCGACGGCGGAGAGGCCCGACGGCCTCTGCTCCGGTGCGCCCTCGCGCCGGGGCTCCTCCTCCGCCACCCCTGGGGCGGAGGCTGTGTTGGACCGGCCCTTGGACGGTCCAACGCCATACCTTGCTGCCTGGTCTGGGGCTGAGGCGGAGGGTATCTGGGCTGCTGGTGTGGGGAGTTCGTTCGGCTGGTCGGGCATGCGGATGCTCCTCGGCGGGTGTGGGGGTGTTGGTGGGGTCACGGCGACGTGGGCCATGTGGGGCCCGCCCCCGGTGCTGGGCTGGTGCGGAGGCGGGCAGGGCAGGGAGGCCGCGGTGGTTCAGGCGGCGGTGCCCGAGAGGGCGAAGGCGGTGACGCCGAGGAGGGTGATGCCCAGGCGGATCGCGGTGATCCCCAGCGCGGTCGGGGCGGCCTGAGCGGTGGTGGCAGGTGCGGACAAGCGGGTGTGCTCCAAGGGCAGGTGGGGAGGGGCGGCCACGGCGTGCAGGGCAGGGCGTGGCCGCCCGTGGAGGGTGGGGACCCGTCGCGACTCGTCGCGTGCCTGGTCAGGGCAGGTACGGGTGCGGTGTTGATGTCGAGTCGACTCGTTGCGGGCCTGTGACTCGTAACCGGGCTGACCTGCGGCGCGACGGGTCGCGACGGGTCGTGCCGGGTCAGGCGCCGGTGGCGGGTTCCGGCTTCGGCTCGGGGCAGTAGCGTGCCCAGGAGTCGGCGAACTGCAGGCGGGTGAAGCCCTTGGCCTGCCTGTCGTCGGGGAAGCGCCGGTTGGCCGAGCTGATCCCGTAGTCCTTCAGCAAAATCTGCAGACCGCGCGGGGTGAGCCCCTTGTCGGTGTGCTCCGGCCAGGGCGTCTCGTCGTCCTTGTTCAGGATGTCGAGCAGGCGGCTGGTCCGGATCACCGCAGGGTCGCCCTCGGTGGCGAAGGCGCGGCGGATGTCGGCCAGGAGGCGGATGCCCAGGCCGCTGCTGTCCTGGTCCTGCTCGGCCTCGTGGCTCGTCATCGCCTGGCAGGCGGTGCGGGCGAGGGCGGGCCACTGGCCGCCCGCGAGGTCGGCGACGGCGACGGCGACGGCGACGGCGACGGCGACGGCGACGGCGACGGCGACGGCGACGGCGACGGCGACGGCGACGGCGACCAGAGGCTCCCAGGTATCGGCCGCCCGGTCCTCAACCGGCATGGCAGGCGCCATGCCCATCGCCGTGGCGTGGAGCGGCGTCAGCCAGGCGGCGAGGCGGCGAGGCGGCGAGGCGGCGAGGCGGTCGCGAAGGGCGTTCAGCGCGGGGATGTCGCGGGCGGAGCGGAATTCCGCCACGCTCTCGCCGGGCCTGCGGCGGCGCATCCGGATCACGACCGAGCGGTCCATGATCGTGTCGGGCAGATCGCCGATGCCGGCGAGGGCCGCCATGGCGAAGGTGGGAAACTTCGACACCTCGTGGTTGGGCCCGGAGACCCGCAGGGTCGGCCGGTTTCGCTGGGCGCCCGCGTTGATGAGACCGCGCAGCTCCTCGTTCTTCTCCGCCACCTTCGCCGAGCCGAAGAGGGTGTCGGCCTCGTCGACCAGCAGAGTCGGCGGGGTCTCGGTGATCGACCGGAAGATCGCGGCGGGAGAGGCGTTCACCGTGACCAAGGGGTCGTGGACCGTCTCGGCGACGACGTCCAGCAAACGCGACTTACCGCACCGCTTCGCGGGACCGACCACAGCCAGGCGCGGCGCGTGCTGCCAGGCGGTCTGCAGATGAGTGGCCGCCACCCACAGCGTCACCGCCGTGAAGGCCTCCTCGCTGGGCAGTACGACGTACTTCTTGACCTTCTGCCGCAGGTCGTCCAGCGCCTGCTCGCCTTCGGCCATGGGCCGAGGGCCGAGGTCGGCGGGCTGGGCCGGGAGGCTGGGGGACAGCTCCTCGCCGGGCTCCTTCCGGCGGTCTTGCAGGTGGGCGCCGGGCTGACCGGGTATCGCCGTCACGGGCCAGACGGTCTTGGCGGTGGGCTGGGTGTGTTCCAAGGGGCAGCTCCTTCTTCGTGGGTTGTGGGCATGCGGCGGTACCCGGGCACCGGGTGGTCCGCGCGTCGCGGGTGGGGGAGGTTGTGGGGGCCTCCGGCGTCGATCCGCCGGGGAATTCGCCACCGGGCGCAGGCAGTTGGCTGCCCCGGGGGAACACGAACAGTACGTATGGCCCTGGCCACAGTCCAGCAATATGTGTCAGCTCCGCGCAGAATCCTCCGGCGCGGAGCCGGGCGGTCATGCGGCCAGTCCCAACAGGCCCAGCAGGTCGGCCCGGTGTGAGCAGATCGCCCGCTGCAAGCCGAGCAAGGCCGGCAGGCCGGTCGCGGCCGAGCGGGCACTCCTGGCCGCCGAGCGGGCCAAGCTCGATGCGATGGAGCCCTTCCGGAAGCCCACCGGCCCCGCGACCCGGCAGAGCGTCCGCCGCACCCTGCGGGCCGCGCTGAACGGAGCCATCCGCCAGCAGCTCATCACGTTCAACCCGGCGTCCCACGTAGAGCTGGAGTCCGGCAAGCGCCCGAAGCCGCTGCTGTGGACGGACGCCCGCGTGGAGCGGTGGCGCATCACCGGCGAGAAGCCCTCCCCCGTCATGGTGTGGACCCCGGCCCAGTTCGGCGCCTTCCTCGACGAAGCCGAAGGCGACCGGCTGTACGCCCTCTTCCACCTCTCCGGCACCCGCGGCCTCCGCCGGGGCGAGTGCGTCGGCCAGGAGTGGTCCGACGTCGACCTGGACGGCGGGCAGATCACGCCGGCCAAGGAGATCGTGGTGGACGGCTGGGACCCGTACGAGTCAGCACCGAAGACGGACGGCAGCGCGAGCACGATCGCCCTGGACAGCCTGAACGTCGCCGCGCTCCGCGAGCACCGCACCCGTCAGCTGAAGGAGCGGGAGAAGTGGGGGCCGGCCTGGCAGGACACCGGAAAGGTCTTCACCCAGGAGAACGGCGCCTGGCTCCATCCCGAGACCGCCTCGGAGACCTTCCGTCAGATCCTGGCCCGCACCGACCTGCCGCCGATCACCCTTCGTGATCTGCGCCACGTCTCGGCCACGCTCACCCACGGCGGGGGCGGCGACCTCCACACGATCAAGGAGACGCTCCGCCACTCCACGATCACGCTGACCTCGGGCACGTACACGAGCCTGCTCCCCGAGGTCGACCAGGCAGCCGCAGAGGCGGCGGCGCAGCTGGTGCCTCGTGCCCGCTCGTCCGCCTCCTGACCATGGGATGACGGGCCGTCCGCTCACGCACGAGCCTGGAAACGACTGAGCGCCCCACCGGGCCGAAACCGGGTGGGGCGCTCAGTAGCAGGTCAGAGGGGTTAACCCCCGCCTGTGAGCGGTAGGCCATGTCGGACTCGAACCGACAACCAACGGATTAAAAGTTCGAATTCGGACGTGTCGCCGGATGATGCCGGATGACAATTCCCGGCTCCCATGCCGGTCAGCAGGCCAGAGCCCCACCACCGCGTACCGGCCCCTGTCGGGCCTCTACAGCGCGTCCGTGACCACGACCGTGACCACGTGACCACCGCGCCCCCGACACCACGACGGCGCCGCCCAGTGCTCGTAACACCAGGCGGCGCCTTGAGCCGAAGCCCTTCCGGTACAAGGAGCCAAGACCCTTGCACGACCGTACCCGCCCACCCCGCGACTACCTCGCATGGGCCGCGCTCGCCGCCGCCCTGGTCGTCACCGCATCCGCCGAGTACGCCCTCGCCCGCGCTGCCGGGCTCGACGAGTGGACTGCCGCAGCCCTGCCCGCCGCCCTCGACATCTACGCCGTACGGGCACTGCGCGCACGGCGCGACGTGGCTAGTGCCGTTGCCGCGATGATCGCCACGAACGCCGCGGCGCACCTCGTGTCCGCCGGCCTGCTACCCGTGGCGTGGCCGCTGGTCGTCGGAGTGTCCGCCATCGCTCCGCTTGTCCTGTGGCGCGTGCACAGGCTCGCCGACGTCGAGGCCATCGTCCGGACGCGCGAGCGGACCCTCACCGCGGCTGCACCGGTCACCCCGCCGCCCACGGCGGAACCGGCCGGCTACCCGGTTCAGGTGACCGATCCGCCTGCGGTCCAGGTGACCGCCGAGCCACCACTCGACACCGACCAGGTCGGCACCGCGCCGCAGGCATCACCGCTGGTCATCTGCGGTGACCGCCAGGTGTACCGCCTTGAGGTACCCGCCGCCGACAATGACGACGAGGTGCCCATCGAGCAGCCCGAACGGCTGTCTACTGATGCCGCCCGTGTCGTCCTCGAATCGTGCTGGTCAAGGGGCACCCCGCCAGCCGAAGCAGCGCGCCTAGCTACCCGCAGCAACTCGTACGCGAAGAAGGTGTTCGCCCGCCTCGACGACGCCCGCGGCCCGGCACTGCGCGCCGCCTGAGGTCGCAGCGGATCCCCCCAGGGGACTGACGCTCTGACGTAGATCGTCCCTCAGCACACGGCCCCCGGTTCCCGGGTCTCGGAACCGGGGGCCCTTGCGCTCCTCAACTCCGAGGGAGTGGGTAGGCGGATCAAAACGCCCTGAGCTCCCCGCGCTGGATGGCACAGACGAACGTGGCGAACGCGGACGGCTCGAAGATGAGCGCCGGGCCGTGCGGGTCCTTGCTGTCACGGACAGGGACGGCATGGGAGATCCCTTGTCCCACCTCAACACAGTTGCCGCCGTTGGTGCTGTAACTGCTCTTGCGCCATGCAACGGACAGCTTGCTTGCGCTGATCATCGGTTCAGTCCTTCCAGGTGCGCGCCGATCAGGTCGGCGGTTGCGTCGGGCGACAGGGCTACGGCCCTGAGCAGATCATAGGAGCGAGCGGCCTCGGCTACTTCGGTCATATCGAGCGCGATGCGGCCCTGTCCGAAGCCGTCCACGTAGAGCACATCTGGGCCTTCGTTGAAACCCAGGATCGTGAACGGCCCGGCGAGACCTGCATGAGCTGGGACGTTCGTCGGGATCACCTGGATCACGGTGCGAGGTTTCTCGCTCGCCTTCAACAGGTGTTCGAGCTGGGCCCGCATCACGCCGGCTCCGCCGATGGGCCTGAGCAACGCGTGCTCGTCTACCACGCACCACAACCGGGGCGGAGTCTCCCGCTCAAGGATGTCTTGGCGGCTTATCCGCGCCGCAACGAGATCGTCAAGGTTGTCCGGGCGGACGGCGCTGAGCATGGCTCGGGCGTACTCCTCCGTCTGCAAGAGGCCGGGCAGGATCTGGCTCTCAAAGACACGCATCGACGTAGCGTCTCGCTCCAGCTCGATGAACGGCAGGAACCACTTCGGGTATGCGTAGCGGATGACGAGCGGGTGCAGCCGGCCGAAGTGCCCGCCGGTGCCGAACGCCTCGTCAAGATCGTGAACTAGGTCTTCGGATGGCACTCGCTGAGCCGACTCGACCTTGCTGAGCATCGATTGCGTGGTGTGCGCCTTATGGGCCGTTTTCGCTTGTGACCATCCAGCCTCGGTGCGGATGCGCAACAACTCCGAGCCGAAGAAGGCGAGTAGCGACGAGGTGGGATCCGGGCCGTCGGTCTCTGCGGTCATCTGTCCAACTGCCTTTCATGACTCTCGCCCTGTCATGGCTACACGCCTAGCGGGCCTACAAGCACGGGGCAACCCTGGAACTACGCAAGGTGACGTACCCAGCGAAAGGCGCGGCACGCATGAGCGGGAGAGTGCCGGAAGCGCAGGGGAACGGCGGGACCGTTGAGCCTGCATACGTGCCGAGGGAAGGGGAGTTGACCACCGATGCCCGGACGGGCCGAGTAGGGATCGTGACGGCCTGGGACGGGGTTCTCCTCACCCTCAAGGCGCCCAACGACGACGTGTGGGAGACGGGATCGTTCCGGCGGCCAACCGCACGTGAGCGCCTGGTGCCGCTCGTTGCCGAGGCCAACAAGGAAAGCCATCAGGGACGGGGAAGCCTGTGATTCGGAGCTTGGGCGATGACGAACCGCGAGTCCTGATGACGCTTCGGGTGTCGCGGGATTCGGGCCAGACGTGGTCACAGACGCTCCGCGTTCATTCGGGCGATCCGTACGTCGTCCTGTCGGACCCGGGTCGCTACCCGCCTTGCGAGTGCGCCCGCTGCGTCGACTCCTCGACCTTATCGGCCCGCGCTCTGCGTCCGGCTTCGATCGATTCAGGGGCGGCGTAGTGCACTGCTTAGGCAGGTGGGCCCTGCGCCGGTTCGGTCGGTTCGCCGGCCCTCTGTACCTCGTGATGATCTTCGGGTCGCTGGTGCTGCTCGCCGTAGGTGTGATCGCCACCTCGTAGCCGCTGGTGTCTCCTGCTGAACCTCAGCAGCGTGGCCTTCGCGCTCGGCGCTCCGGCGCCACCTAGACCCCCGCTCTGGTCGCGGGAGCCCCCTTGGAAGACCTCGCCATCCGGTGGGGTGGGGCTCATCCGGCTCCCCCGCCGTGTGACCAGAGCGGGTGCACCAAGGCCCCCGCTCGGCTGCATGACCTGTCCAGGGTCAGCCGGTGCGGGGGCCTCCTTCATGCCCACTGTGTTACCGCGGACTACTCGTCGAGGTACAGCAGCGCGGTGATCGTCTTCTTGCAGACGTCACAGTGCATCGGGGCCTCGATGCTGGCGAGGTCGGCCTCGATGGACGTGATGCGGTCCACGACCCCGGTCTGTACCTCGCCCTGCCATGCGACGTGCCACCGCTCGGTGTTCTCCTGGAGGCGCGACACGTAGCCCCGCGTCATCTCGTAGAACGCCCGGACGCCGTGCTCCTTCATGTAGCCCCAGTTGAACTCAAGGCTGCGGAGCACGACGGGGAACGGGTGGAGTGCCTGTGTGCGGCCCCAGGTCTCCAGCACGTCCGGCACGTCGAGCCTGCCGGCCCGCTCGTCCAGGACGTTCCACATGCCCGACTCGTCGTAGTCGCCGAGCACCTGGTCCAGGATTCCGGCACAGCGCCGGAGATTCGCCTTCTTCGCCTCGAAGACCCGCGCAACCTCGGCGTGGGTCTGGTCCGAGGACTCCTTGCGCGCCTTGCTGATGGCTCGGGTCAACTCTGTGCTGAGGGCTGCCTCATCACAGAGCGAGTCCCCGAAGCTGAGCCACGGGTCCGGAAACCCGCGCTCGGCCGTGATCTCGAAAATTCGATCGCCTTGCGTTCCCATCCGCTCCTCCTTGGAACGAGTCGGCAGCGGAGGGGTCCGCTGCTCAACTGGATGGTGCGCACCGCCGGGAGAGTTCTTCGGCGGCCTGATCAAACGGGACCTGGACCTGTTCACCGCTGTCCATGTCCCGCAGGGTGACGGTACCGGCCTCACGTTCGGCAGCGCCGTAAATCACGCAGAATCGGGCCCCCTGGTCACTCGCCCATTTCATCTGCTTGGCGAACTTTCCGCTTGACCCGAGGTAGACACCTGTGCGGACTCCAGCACGGCGGATCTCGGCTGCCAGGCGGAAGCTGTCGGCGGCCTGGTCCTCGCCCATGACCGTGACGGCTACGTCGATCTGGGAGTAGGTGGCTTCGTCTGGTTGTGCGAGCAGGGGCAGGATGCGTTCGATGCCCAGTGAACCGCCGCACGCAGGGGAGTCCTTGCCTCCAAGTCGGCCGATAAGGCCGTCGTACCGGCCTCCGGAAGCGATCGATCCGGGCATGCCGGGGGCGACTACCTCGAAGATGATCCCCGTGTAGTAGTCGAGTCCCCGCACGAGGTTTGGCGTGAATCCGATGCGCTCGGCGGGGATGGCGTCCTTGGTGAATTCTAGGAGCCGGTCCACCTCGGCCAACCCGGCTTGACCGGTTTCGCTGGCCTTCAGCTCATCCCGGATGCGCTCGACGGAGTCGGGGGCAGTGAGGTCGCCGACCAAGCCCTCCGCCACCTCTGGCGACAGTCCACGACTGGCTACCAGCTCGGTCACGACCGCCTCCGGGGAGAGCTTGTCGAGCTTGTCGAGCGTGATCAGCACGCCGCCACCGAGATCGTCCGGGACGCCGTACGCCTCCAGCAGACCGAACAGAACGTGCCGGGAGTTCAAGAGGAAACGGAACTCCGGCACGCCGAGCGACTCAAGGGCGTCGTGCAGCGCAAGAACGACCTCCGCGTCCGCAAGCGGCGAGGATGAGCCGACGATGTCCAGGTCACACTGAACGAACTCACGGAACCGCCCCTTGCCGGGCCGATCTGCTCGCCATACCGGCGCGATGGCGTACCGCTTGTACGGCGTGGGGAGCTGACTGCCGTAGGCGGCTACTGCTCGGGCCAGAGGGACAGTGAGGTCGTAGCGAAGGGCGAGGTCTGCCTCTCCGGTCGCTTCATGCTCGCCGCGCCTGAGGATCTTGAAAATCAGTTTGTCGCCCTCGTCGCCGTACTTGCCGGTGAGCACGTCCAGCCGCTCGAATGCCGGGGTCTGAAGAGGCTGAAAGCCGTAGCGGGCGAACACGGAACGGATAGTCGCGAACGCGTGCTCACGCCGCTCGAACTCGGCGGCGAGGAAGTCGCGCGTCCCGGACGCGGGGTCGAACTGCTTCAAGGAGGCCATGCGAGCCATAATCCCGGAAGCCAGCGGCCCGGGGCAAAACACATCGGCCGGTGTCTCAACCCGATCCATGCGAACGCTTTACCCCGCGGCCGGTCGGAGGGACCTGAGCAGCGGGGCTCTGTCGCTTCCTATACGGCTGTGCGGCCGGTGAGCCGGTCGTACAGGGCCTGATCTTCGGTGTAGGCGCGTACGCGGTCGGCATAGCTCATGGCGTCCAGTTCGGCCGTGGTGGTCGGCAGGGTAAAGGTGTCGGGCGAAGGCTCCGCGGCGCGCTGGGAGTACTCGGCCCATCGCCGGTATGCGGGGGACACGTACCCGGTCGGCTCCGGTGCGTGCCGATGCATGGTGGCCTGGTGGTGATTGTCGTCCGTGATGTGCGCGCGGTCTGTCACTTGGTGCTCCCTTCGGCCTGCGTGCTGGCGAGGTCGAGGAGCCGGCGCACCGGGTAGGTGTGGCGATATGCATGCTCAGACATTGGGGCCTGCATGAATGCCGCGCTGCCCGGTGGCATGGATACGTCGTACGCCTGGGTGATCTCGTCCAGTAGGGCGACGAGGGCCGGCCCCGTACCGATGGCGGCGCGGTAGGTGCCGGTCTCGATGGACAGGGTTGCGTGCTGGGGCTCGACGGTCGGTGCGGTGCGGCACGCGGGCGCAGTTTCTACGTCAGCTGCCGGGTCGCTGGCAAAGCGCGTGATAGCGGGGGCGTCGGCCTGCCTGAGCAGGTGTGCGGCTTCGGCAATGGCGTCGTCGTGAGCCTTCACGATGCCGAGGAGAGCAGCGATGGCCGCACGGGCGTTGTCGTAGGCGGCGGCCACCGTGGCGGGGTCGGCGGCGTTGTCGACCAGGCGAACGGCACGCGCCACGGTCCGTGCTCGCTTCCGTTCGGCGGCCTCGGCGGCGAAGCGTTCGACCTTGCGGCGGGCGGCTTCGGCCCTCAGGCGGGCGAAGCGGCTCAGTTCCCGCTGCTCCGTGAGCTGCTGCGGGGTGATCATGATGTCGCCGTCAAGTACGGCTTCTTCGAGGGCGGCGAGAAGCTGTTGCGCTTCGGCCTCATCCCGTTCGGCGATGGTGACCTCGTCGGCCGGCGGTTCGATGGTGTGGGTCATGCTGCGTTGGCTCCTGCTCGATGTCGGTAGTGATCAAGTGCGGTGCGGTCGATTGCCCAAGCGCGGGCGCCGAGGCGGCGGGCGGTGAGGGTTCCGCGGCGGGCGAGGCGTCGCACGTACTCGGGGGTGCATTCGAGGAGTGCTGCGGCCTCGTCGACCGATACTTCGACCACCGTGGCAGGGGGCGGCAGCGCAGTACCGATATCGGAACTGTGTTCGAGTTCGGCGCGCTGGGCCGCCTCGTGCAATGCGTAGAGCAGGCGGCGCACCCCGGGGCCGACTTCCCCGCCGTCGGCGCGGATACGGACGGTGATGTCGCGCACGAGGGCGCGTAGGACGTCGCCCGCTACGGCCGGAGGGATGACGACTGATCCGTCGTCGAGGGTGAGGTCGAGGGACTGCTCGGGCTCACGATTCCTACGGATTTGATATCCGGTGGAGGACGCATCGCTGCTGGCCACAGAGGGGGTGCTCACGCGGTGGTCACGGCTGGGACTGCTCATCGGTCGCCCCTTCGCGCGCGCTTGCTGCCTGCGCGGTTCGCTGGGCTCGCCACATCGCGGCGCGGGCCCGCTTGTTGGCGCGTTGTTGGCGGTGCTCCTCGGCCTCGCGGGCGTGGCGCTGCTCGAACGTCTCGCGGTGTTCGAGGTACTGCTCGGTTTCCCGCATGGTGCGCGGTGCCTTACGGCCGGCGCGGATGTCGGCGTCTCGTTGTGCCCGCTGTTGGGCTCGCAGCCATGCGAGGAGATCGGCGCGGTTGCTCATCGGGTGGCCTTTCGCGGGTCGAGGGCTGTGGAGTGCTGGGCGATGCGGCGCAGCGCGCGGCGGGTGATGCGGGTTGGGCGCTCGGATTCCTCGCGGGCGCGCTGCTCCTGGAACGCTGCGCGGGCGGCTGCCTGTCGGGCCCGCAGCAGGCGGCGGACGCGGCGTCGTTCGGTCCCGGGGGTGCCCTGGACAAGCGAGGGGCCGGCTGCGGCAGTGAGGCGGGTCAAGAGGTCGGCTGCCTCGGCGGTGCTCTCGGTCAACTCGGCAGCCAAGGCGCGGAGCATCGAGAGGGAGGGGCGCCGCTCGCCGCGCTCCAGTCGGGTCACGGTAGAGGCCGTGGCGCCCACTCGGGCGGCGAGGTGGCGTGCGGACCATCCGCGGGCGGTCCGCGTGGCGTGCAGGAGCGTGCCAAGGGTGGCGGCGAGGCGAACCTGTTCGCGACCGGTCACGATGCCGGACGCGGTCGCGGGGATCGGCGTTGCCTGACGCGCGGGTGTGCGTGCGCGCGTCGCGAGCGACCGGTCGCGGTCGAGGTGCGGAGTGTTCATCGGGGGGTCTTCCTTCGCGCGTGCGCGCGAGACAGGGAACGTCGCGGGGCGACATTGGCGGATACAGGGGCGGGCCCCGTGCGTCGTTGTCGACGATCTGGGGCCCGCGGTGAGGCAGCGTGCTGGGGCGGGGGCTTCCGTCCGTCCCCTGTCCCCCCTCTAAAGAGGGGGGACAGGGGGGACAGGTCGTCGGGTGGTGCCCTGCCTCCTGCTGTCCCCGAACTGTCCGGGACAGGTTTGACCTGCTGTTTCTTCCTTCCTGTCCCCGTTCCTGGGGACAGGCGGTTTGTCCTATTCACCCTGTCCCGTTCCCGGCATGTCTTCGAGGGTGCTCGGGGACAGGCCGTTGGGGGCGCTTGTTCGGTTCTTGCGGTGCTTGGCTACGTCGCCGAGTACGTCGTTCCGGGCCTGGATTCCGAGGCGGGTGCACTCGGTCCGCAGGCGGTCACGGCCGGCCTTGGCTGGCACCCCGGCGCGGTCGAGGGCGTCGGCGATTTCGTCGACGCGGCCCTGATAGCTGGTGCGCGCCTGCGACTCTCCGGCCGTGTCCAGCTTGACCAGGACGACGGAAGTAACGGGCGTGCCGTCTTCCTTGGCCTCGCCGTCGAGGATGACCTGATGGATGCCGAACGCAAGGTCGGGCAACTCCTCGTCGTCCTTCTGCTTTCCGGTTCTGAGTGTGATGACGGGGCCCGTGTCGGTGTCCTTGCGGGTGACTCCGAGTTCGGTCTGTAGGGCGCCTTTTACGGCGGTGGCTCCCCGACTGCGTTCGGTGTCGTGGCCGGTGTGGTGGACGAGGAGCAGGCAGGCGCCGCAGGCGGCCCGTAGGCGTTCCATCTGATCGACGAAGCGGCCCATCTCCGTGTTGCTGTTCTCTTCGACGCCTACGGTCACGCGGGCCTGTGTGTCGACGATGACGAGGGCGGGCTCAAGCCGCTTACACACCTCGACCAGTACGGCCCATTCGGGGTCAAGGGCCTGCACGGGTCGGGGCAGGAACTTGACGCCTGTCATGCGGCGGCCGTGGTGCTGTTCCCATGCGCGGACGCGCTTACGGATACCGCGGATTCCCTCGGCGACGAGGTACAGGACGGGCCCGCGCTGGGTGTCCTGCCCATGCCATGGCAGGCCGGTTGCGACGCACGCTGCAAAGTCGAGCGTGAGGAACGATTTGAACGTGCCGGATGGGCCGTAGAGCCGGGCGAGGCTGTCGCGGTAGAGCAGGCCATCGACCACGGGCTCAAGAGGTTCGATGTTGTCGAGGGCGTCGCTGTCGAGGAGTTCGCCGAGCAGTCCCTCGACGCGCAGCTCGAAGTGCTCTTCGGAAGAACGTCCGGCCGCGCCCTGGTCCGCCTCGTCGGGGGGCGCGACCTTGGCGAGTATGGCCTCGATATCGAGGCCGGCGGGGGCGGTCATGCGCTGCTCCGGGGATTGCTGGTGCCGGCGCGCATGCCGGAAGTGACGGTGGCCTGCACCTCGCCCGGCGTAAGGCCGATGGACTGCCCGGCGGCGAGCAGGGCCTCGACGGCGAGCCGGGTGTCGAGGCGTCCGGCTCCGGCGAGAGTGCCGAGATTGAACGCGGCTCGGTGCAGGGTGTCGTTTCGGGTACCGGGTTGGGCGGCGAGGACGGTTTCGAGTTCACCGCGCAGGGCTGCTGCGGTGTAGCCGGTGGCGTTGCGGAGGACAGCGGGCATGGCGGGGCGCGGCAGGACGATGGGCTTCGGGATGGCACGCTCGGCGAGCCACGCGGGGAGCGGCAGGGGTTCGGCGTCGGCGGGGCCAGTCAGCCACGTGTACGGCTGCCCGGCTGCGGTCGAGGGCGGAGCGACGACGTAACCCCCAGCGGCCCGTACATCGACCTTCCACCCGACGCGGGATGCGGAGTTACGCACCTCGCGATCTTCGGGGGCGCGGTAGTACAGGTGCGTGCCGCCCGACGTGGTGCGAACGGTCGGCGTGGTACCGAACGGGAAGCGGTCGCCGTGGTGTTCGTAGAGCAGGGCGAGCACGTCCTCGCCGCTGGTGATGCCCTCGGCCGGTGGCTGATCACCCTTGGCCGTGTCGAGGTCGACGACGACCAGGGCGGAGGGACCGCAAGCGATACCGACGCCGTACGGAACGGCGTCCCAGCATCGGCGGATGCGGTCCGGTTCGACGGTGGCGCGCTGCTCCCATCGGTCGACAGCAGGCCGCTTGTCGTTGGGGCGGAGCGGAAAGACGTGCATGCCGCGCGCGGCGAGGTCGAGCACGTGCTCGACTGCTCGCCGCGCGGGCGCAGTGCGGGACTCGATCACGCGGGCATCAGCCTTTCGGTGACTTCCCAGAGGGCCCAGCCTGCGGCGAGGCAGCGCCCCCGCTCCGCGGCGAGCTGCTGATCGTCGAGGCCGTATGTAGAGGGCCCGCTCGGCGCGGGGTCGCAAAGGGCGGGATCACGGTGCCCGCACGGCAGGGGCGGAGTACGGAGGGCGGCGCGCCACCTGGGCGCGGTGGGGAGTGTCATCGGGCGCGGCTGGTGCGGTGGGCCCGAACGTCGGCCGTGGTGGCGCCTTGCGCCTCGGCGATGGTCCACCACAGGCCGACCTCGGCGGCGGCGCTCTCCACGCCGCCTCGGTCGCCCTGCTCGATGGCGAGGTCATAGGCGTCGAGGGCTTGCGCGGCACGTGCTATGGCGGTGCGTGCAATCATGAGGTGTGGTGCTCCGTACGTGAGGGGGCCCGGGTTGGCTGGCGAGCTAAGTCCCGGGCCCTCTTTGTCTGTGGGGGTACTGCGAGGGCTCTCGCCGGGGTTGCCACCCTGGTGAGAGCCCGTCTTCATGCGGCGGGGGTAGGGGCAGGCTGCTCGATGCCGAGCAGGTCGAGCAGGTCGACGCGGCGCGCTCGGTACTGCGCTCCGAGGCGTAGCAACGGCACGGGGAACTTGCCGCGGCGGGCGAGGTCGTAGGCCGTGGTCCTGGAGATCCCGCAGGCACGGCCGGCGGTGACTAGGTCTACAGCGGCGGGCAGCGAGAGGACTTCCTCGACAGTGAGTCCGCGACTACTACTCATGCGGCGCGCTCCCCTCGGATGTCGAGGCTGAGCAGGTCTGCCCACCGGAGCGCCACCGCGGAGCGCGGTACTGCTCGGCCGGTTTCCCAGCGGGAGACAGTCGAGGGGCGGACTCCGAGGGTGGCGGCCATTTCCCGGAGGCTGATTCGACGGGCAATGCGGACAGCACGCGCTTCACCCACTGCGGCGAGGCGACGCACCGTGCTGACTCGGTGAAGGTCATCGGGCGACATGCCGGAAGTAGAACACCTTCCGGGAGCGTTGCGCAACAGTATCCTTAAATGTGGCGAAACTTCTTCCGTATGTGTTGCGTAACCGTTCCTGGTTCATGCACGATGGCCCCATGCCCAGCTCTCCAGACGAACCCGACGGCCCCGAGCCCGTACACATCACCGTGTCCGACATCGAACCGGTCGACGGGGGCCCGGATGGAGCCGTCTCCGTATCTGTGACGGTGACCGATCCGAACGCGCCCGGTCGCGCCGCAGTCTTCGAGTACATCGCCGTACCCGGATACCGGCTCTCACCTATCGCGATCACCGTGCGTCCCGCACCGGGGCTGCCCTATGCCGAGTACATCTCGGTCAAGCCGAGCGATATGCGAGACCTGCCGCTCTCACGCTGGGAGTCCGCAGCACAGTTCCAAGCTGAGATCCAGCTGGGCCGCGGCGGACCTGGCGGTCCGTACCCGGTAGGTGACCAGACGGGCGGAGCCGAAGAGCTTGTCCTCAAGCACTTCCCGGAGCTAGCGAATGACACGACGCCGGCGGGCCTTCGGAAGATGCGAAGCATGACGCACCTCGCGAGCGTCGCAATCGAGTACGCGACGCACTCGATCTTTGGTGTGAAGGACCCTGCCGGAGCCATCGCACGTGCACGCGAGGCGAATCCGGCGACCGTACGTTCGTGGATTCACCGGGCACGCAAGGCGGGGTTCCTGCCAGAAACACAACGCGAGGGAGGACAGCAGTGAAGGGCTCGACCTACAAGCGGTGTAAGTGCCCTGCCACTTACGACACCAAGGGCAACCGGCGGAACTGTCGCAAGGACCATGGCGCCTGGTACTACGTCGCCGACGTCGGTTTCGGACCGGACGGGAAGCGCAAGCAGGCCCGCAAGGGTGGTTTCCGCACCGCGGACGACGCCGAGAAGGCGCTCGCCAAGCTGCTCGGCCGGGTCAACGAAGGCAGCTACACCCACGACGACGGGCAGACCGTCGCCGTGTGGCTCGAAACGTGGATGGAGTTGAAGCGGCGGGCCGGCCTGCGCCCCTCGACGATCCGCGCGTACCGGAGCCACATAGATGAGTACCTCGTGCCGCACCTCGGCCGACTGCGCTTGCGGGACCTGCGGCCGTCGCACGTCGACCAGCTGCTCGCCACCCTCGACAACGGGAAGCGGAAGGCCGCTACGGTTCGCCGGATTCACGCGACGCTGCGCAGCGCCCTTTCAACGGCCGTACGTCGCCGCATGATCACTTTTAACGCGGCCAAGGATGTCGACCTGCCGGCCTCGCAGCGCCCGAACGTGAAGCCGTGGGAGCCCGCCGAGCTAGGCCAGTTCCTCGACTCGATCGGTACACACCGCCTCGGCGCCATGTTCGAGGTAGTCGCCGGTACCGGCCTGCGCCGCGGTGAGGCCGTGGGCCTGCGCTGGGACGACATCGACCTCGCCAGCCGCGTGATCGTGGTTCGGCAGCAGATCGTCCAGGAGTCCGGACGGAAGAAGAACAAGCAGGAGCCCGCCGCGTGTCCCTACTGCGACGCCGGACACCTCGGCGTTTCATTCGGCAAGCCCAAGACCGCGTCCGGCGAGGATCGCATCATCGACCTCGACGAGGTCACGGTCGGCGCACTCATCGCTCACAAGCTGCGGCAGGACCAGGAGCGTGGGACGTGGGGCAAGGCATACGCCGACCACGGTCTCGTGTTCGCCCGTGAGGACGGCAAGCCCCTGCGCCCCGACGACGTCACGAAGTTGTTTGGCGCCCTGGTCGAGGAGGCCGGACTACGCCGCATCCGGCTTCACGACCTGCGCCACGGTCAAGCGTCCCTCATGCTCGCCGCCGGCATCGATATGGCGATCGTGTCGAAGCGGCTCGGTCACTCAACCATCACCATCACGTCGGACACGTATTCGCACCTGCTCGGCGGCGTCGGACGGGACGCCGCAGACCGCGCATCGGCCCTTGTACCGCGCGCCCGCCGCACCGCGCCGAAGGCACCAGCCGACGGCGATCGTGACCACATGGTGACCACCCCGCCTACGGATTCACCCGCCGGGCAGATCCCGGAGACGCCGGAACCCCCGTTGACGCAGGTCAACGAGGGTTCCGCCCCCGAAGGGGTGAGTAGGCCATGTCGGACTCGAACCGACAACCAACGGATTAAAAGTCCGCTGCTCTGCCAATTGAGCTAATGGCCCTCCAGGTGCTCACCCCAGAGCATAGCCGGACCGCGCCGGTCAGCCGATCGGGTATCCCCCGCCCGGCCTGTCGCCACCGCCGCCGGGCGCCTCGGTCCGGTCCCCGAAGGGGCGTTACGCACCATCAGCTTCCGGGAGCGCCGGGAGCGAAGAAAGGGCCCGTACGGCACCTGGGTGTCGTACGGGCCCTTTCTCAGGGGTTCAGCTCAGCTGCGATCAGCCGTTGCGCTTCCAGCGCGGCTTGTCGTCGCGGCGGCCACCGAAGCCACCGGTGGAACCGGCGGAACCGGAGCCGGAGCCGGAGCCGGACGGACGGTGGTCGTCACGGCGGCCGTACGGGCGGTCGCCGCCGCCGGAGCGGAAGCCACCGGACGGACGGTCGTCACGACGGAAGCCACCACCGGACGGACGGTCGCCACCGGAGCGGAAGCCACCGGACGGACGGTCGTCGCGGTTGAACGTGCCCGAGGGACGGTCGTCGCGGTTGAAGGTGCCCGAGGGACGGTCGTCGCGGCGGAAGCCACCACGGTCGCCACCACGGTCATCGCGGTTGAAGCCACCGGACGGACGGTCGCCACCACGGAAGCCACCACCGGACGG
>NZ_JBIWCL010000018.1:0-118852 GCF_044761485.1 Streptomyces sp. NPDC097617 | reverse complement strand
CGGACGGTCGCCACCGGAGCGGAAGCCACCCGACGGACGGTCGTCGCGGCGGAAACCGCCACGGTCGCCACCACGGTCGTCACGGTTGAAGCCACCGGACGGACGGTCGCCACCACGGAAGCCACCACCGGACGGACGGTCGCCACCGGAGCGGAAGCCACCCGACGGACGGTCGTCGCGGCGGAAACCGCCACGGTCGCCACCACGGTCGTCACGGTTGAAGCCACCCGAGGGACGGCCACCGCGGTCGCCGCCGCGGAAGCCGCCACGGTCGCCACCGCGGTCGCCGCCGCGGTTGTCGCGACGCTCGAAGTTGCCGCGGTCGTCACGCTGGGCGCGCTGCTCCTCGCGGCGCTCCTGCGCGGCCAGCTCGGCGGCAGCGGCGGCGGCAGCAGCCGCGACCTCGGCCTCGGCGGCCTCGGCCACCTCGGCGACAGCGGCCTCCGGGTCCTCGCCGCGCTCACGGGCGGAGCGGGCGACGAGGCGGTCGGCCTCCTCGCGCAGCTCGCCGGCACGGCGGGTCAGGCGCTCGAGCTGCTTGGTGAGCTCGGCGACCTCGCGCTCGGCCTGCTTGGCCGCGTTGTTCGCGGAGTCGGCCTGGACCTCGGTCAGCGAACGCGCACCGGTGATCTCGGCGACCTCCGGGTCGAAGGCGCCGACGCCCTGGACGATGTGACGCGTGGCGTCGACGCCCGCGTCCTCCATCAGGCGGAAGATCTGGCGGCGCTGGTGCGGAAGCGCCAGCGACACGACGACACCGGACTTGCCGGCGCGGGCGGTACGGCCCGAGCGGTGCAGGTAGTCCTTGTGGTCGCCGGCCGGGTCCACGTTCAGGACCAGGTCGATGCCGTCGACGTGGATGCCGCGGGCGGCGACGTCGGTGGCGACGAGCGCGTTGACGTAGCCGTCCTTGAAGTCGGCGAGGACGCGGGTACGGGCACCCTGCGTCATGCCGCCGTGCAGCGCGTCGGCCTTCACGCCGGACTCGACGAGCTGCTCGGCGATGCGGTCGGCGCCCAGCTGGGTGCGGACGAAGATGATCGTGCGGCCCTTGCGGGCGGCGATGGCGGCCGTGACCGGCGCTTTGTCCTTCGGCTTCACGACGAGGACGTGGTGCGTCATGGTCGTGACGTTGCCCTGCGCGCTGTCGACCTCGTGCGTGACGGGGTTGGTCAGGTAGCGCTTGACCAGCGTGCCGATCTCGTTCTCCATGGTGGCGGAGAAGAGCATGCGCTGGCCGCCGCCGGGGATCTGGTCGAGCAGCTCGGTGACCTCGGGCAGGAAGCCCAGGTCCGCCATCTGGTCGGCCTCGTCGAGGACCGCGACCTGGACGTTCGCCAGGGAGCAGGCGCCGCGGTTGATGATGTCGCGCAGACGGCCCGGGGTGGCGACGAGGACGTCGACGCCGCGCTCCAGAGCGAAGATCTGGTTGCTCATGGAGGTACCGCCGCAGACGACCTTCATCTTCAGGCCGAGGACGTCGCCGTAGGGCTGGAGGGCGTCCGCCACCTGCATCGCCAGCTCACGGGTCGGCGTGAGGATGATCGCGCGGGGCTTCTTCTTCTCCGTGTGGCCGCCGGCCAGCGAGGCCAGGGTCGGCAGACCGAAGGAGAGGGTCTTGCCGGAGCCGGTGCGGCCGCGGCCGAGGATGTCCTTGCCGGCCAGGGCGTCCGGGATGGTCGCTGCCTGGATCGGGAAGGGGGCGGTGACGCCGTTCTGCGCGAGCTTGCGCACGATGCCCTCGGGGAGACCGAGGTCGCCGAAGGTGATCGAGGGTTCCGCGTCAGCGTCAGCCTCGTCGTCGTCGAAGTCGGTGGTGGAGTCCTCGAAGGACTCGTCGGTGTTCACGTCGGCCTCAAGAGCCTCGATGATCTCGTCGGCCTCAGCGGCCTCGATCGCCTCAGTGACCACAAGGGCCTCGGCGTCGATCATCTCGTTGGAGTCGTTCTCGGGCATGACGGAACGGTCAGAGCTGGAAATGGACATGCGAAATGCGAAACCTTCCGGAGTCTCGGCACGCGCCCAAACTCCGTGAATCGCAAATCGACCGCCTCAATGCGGTCAGCCACGGTTAGGGAGAGTACGCGCCACACGGCGCTCTTCGGAGTCGGCGCCGGGCAATGGGATCAAACGATCTATAACCATACGCACCCTCCCCGGGGTCTGGCAAGTCACTCCGACCAGAAAGCCTCTGACCTGCACAAACGACCCTCGGGATGGTTACCGGAACACGCCCCACCGGGTGCCCGGCGGAGCCGGCGGGCCTAGAGTTCCGGCGCCGGAGCGGTGGTGGGCTCGGGCTGCGGAGTCGGCGGAGCGGGCGTGGGTTCCGTCACAGGGGGAGTGGTGGCCGGCGGTTCCGGGGTCGGGCTCGCCGAGTGCTGCCCGCCGCCCGAACCGCCCGGGCCGCCGGGTCCGCCCGAACCGCCGCCCGAGGTGGGCTGCTGGGGTCCCTGCCCGCCGGCCCCGCCGCCCGGTCCCGCCGACGGGGCGGGCACCCCGGGCTGCCCGCTCGGCGCGCCCGCGCTCGGCGAGGCCCCGGTCGCGCCGGAGGCCTTGCCGTCCTCCTTGGTCCTGCCGTCCTGGTTCCCCGTACCGTCCTTCGCGCCGTGCCCGTTGCCGTGGACGCCGGAGCCACGCCCCGAGACCGTCCCCGCGCCCGCCTCGGCACCGCTGCGGCGGTCCCCCGGGGCGGAGGGCCCGGGCTTCGCCGCGTTCTCGCCGACGCTCATGCAGCCGGCCGTCGCCGCGACCGCGAGCGCGGTGACGGCCAGTCGGAGGGAAGCGGACAACTGGCGCACGGGGGCACCTCCGGAGCCTGAGGGTGAACATTCCGCATGAGCGGGTCAATGTGCCCAACTCCCTTTGACGCGTAAGGGACACGCCCTCAGGCGAAGAGCTGCCGCGCCACCTGCGAGCCGAGGTGCACCGCGCTCAGCCCGACCAGCACCGACATCACCACGTTCGCCGCGGCCAGGAACCGCTGTCCGCGCTCGGCCAGCCGCACGCTCTCGTACGAGAACGTCGAGTACGTGCTCAGCGCTCCGCACAGTCCCGTCCCCAGCAGCAGCTGGAGCCGCGAGCCGGCGGCCCCCGCCAGCGCCGCCCCTGCCAGCACCCCGAGCACCAGGCAGGCGCTCGCATTGACCACGAAGGTGCCACACGGGAAGGCGCAATCGTGCCGCGCCTGCACCGCGCGGTCCATCAGATAGCGCAGCGGGGCGCCGACGGCCGCGCCCGCCACCACCAGCAGCCAGTTCACCGCGGAACCCGTCCGGGGCCCGCCTCACGCCCGGCGCCTCGGCCCCGGACCGCGAACCGGGTCGCCGAGGCGGCGGCCCACACCGCGCCCAGCGCCGCCACCACCGTGAGCCCGGCGTAGGCCAGCGCGGTGCCCGCCTCCCCCTCGTCCAGGAGCCGCGAGAAGTCCGCCGCGTAGGTGGAGAAGGTGGTGAAACCGCCCAGCACGCCGACCCCGGCGAAGGGCCTCAGCAGCGGATGCGGGGAGGTCCGGCCGCCCTCGCTGATCAGCACCATCAGTACGCCGATCAGCGCGCTGCCGGAGGCGTTGATCCACAGGGTCGCCCACGGAAAAGCCCCGGGACCGGCCGGCCAGAGCAGGGAGACCCCGTAGCGCGCCGCGCCCCCGACCGCGCCACCGACCGCCACCGCCGCGAGCACCCGGCCCCGCGGCTCGGCGCGCTGCGCGGGTACGCGCAGGTCGACGTCCGGATCGATGGCTTCTTCCGCCGCCCCGTCGCCGGGGACCGGCGAGCGGGTCACCCGTACCCCAGCGCGTGCAGCCGCTCGTCGTCGATCCCGAAGTGGTGGGCGATTTCGTGCACGACGGTGACCTCCGTCTCCGCGACCACGCTCTCCCGGTCCTCGCACATCCGCAACGTGGGATTGCGGTAGATGGTGATCCGGTCCGGCAGCACCCCGGCGTACCACTCGCCGCGGTCCGTCAGCGGGGTTCCCTCGTACAGACCGAGCAGCTCGGGGTCGTCCGCGGGTGGTTCGTCCTCGACGAACACCGCCACGTTGTCCATCAGCCGCGTCAGCTCCGGCGGGATCCGGTCCAGGGCCTCTGCGACGAGCTCTTCGAACTCCTCGCGCGTCATCTCCAGCACCGGGCCATTGTCCCTCCGGAGCAAACCGTTTTGGCGATAGCTCCCCGGATCCCATATGCTTCTCACGTCCCCGACGCGCTGAGAAGTGCCCGGCGGGCCTTTAGCCCTCATCGTCTAGTGGCCCAGGACGCCGCCCTTTCAAGGCGGTAGCACGGGTTCGAATCCCGTTGGGGGTACGCAACACCATGTGCGAGACTTGTTCTCGCACAATGCAAGGACCTGTGGAGCAGTTGGTTAGCTCGCCACCCTGTCAAGGTGGAGGTCGCGGGTTCAAGTCCCGTCAGGTTCGCTGAAGCCGGAAACGGTTTCGTGGCTGGGTAGCTCAGTTGGTACGAGCGATCGCCTGAAAAGCGATAGGTCGCCGGTTCGACCCCGGCCCCAGCCACCATCGGAAGGCCCCGTCCATCGGACGGGGCCTTCTTGCGTTACTCGGCCTCACCCGTGGGGCCGGAGCGGCGGCGCCACTGCACGAGGCCGACGGCCGCCGCCGCCACGGCGACCAGCCCGAGCAGCGCCCAGTCCGGCACCGCGTCCGCCAGCGAGCCGACCCACTGCTCCACCGCGAACGAGTCGTCCACGTCCAGCAGCCCCGGCAGCGCGCTCGCCCCGTCGTACGCGAGGAACAGCGCGCCCAGGGCGATGAAGAACAGCCCGGACAGCAGCGAGGTGGTGTGCAGTTCGAAGCGGCCGACCGCGAAGGCCCGCCCGCGCAGCCAGCGCCGCCCGCCCAGCTCGAACCGCTCCCACAGCAGGGCCAGCAGGAACAGCGGCACGGCCATGCCCAGGGCGTAGACCGCGAGCAGCAGGCCGCCGTAGACGGGGCTGCCGCTGACCGCGGCGACCGTCAGGACGCTGCCGAGGATCGGACCGGCGCAGAAGCCGGCCAGCCCGTAGACCGCGCCGAGCGCGTACACCGACAGCGCGGTGGTGGGCCGGATCCGGCCCGAGAGCTCCGCGATCCGCTTCGGGGCGAAGCCGAGGCCCAGGATCTGCGCGAGGCCGAGCGCGATGATCAGCCAGCCGCCGGCCAGGACGAGCTGGTCGCGGTTGCTGTGGAAGAACCGCCCGGCGTACGAGCCGGCAGCCCCGAGCGGTACGAGGGTGCTGGCGAGGCCCGCGTAGAAGATCCCGGTGCGCGCCAGGAGCCGCGAGGTGGAATCGATGGAGTACGCGAAGAAGGCCGGCAGGAGCAGTGCGCTGCACGGGCTGAGCAGCGCGAGGAGGCCGCCCAGCAGGGCGGCCAGGTATCCGATGTCGGTCACTGCTTCGCCGCCTCAGCCTTCGCCCGGGCGATGGCGGCCGTGAAGGTGTCCAGCGACTGGGCGCCGGCGATCGGCTTTCCGTTGAGCAGGAAGGACGGGGTGGAGGTGACGCCGATGCGGTAGCCCTCCTCCTGGTCCTTCTTCAGGGCCGCGGCGGCCTGCTCGCCGGCCATGTCCGCCGTGAAGCGCTCCAGGTCGGGGACCCCGGCCTCCCGGGCCAGCTCCACGAGCCGCGGCCCGGCGAAGCCCTTGTCCTTCGAGCCGTCGGCGTAGGCCGCGGCGTGGAAGGCGTCGAAACGGTCCTGCTGCCCGGCCGCCCAGGCGGCCTTGGCGGCGGCCTCGGACTCGGCGCCGAAGATCGGGAAGTTGCGCCACTCGATGCGCAGGGTGCCGTCCGCGACGTACTTCTTCACCAGTTCGGGCTCGGTGTCCCGGGCGAACTTGCCGCAGTAGCCGCACTTGAAGTCGGAGTACTCGATGAGTACGACGGGCGCGTCGGCGCGGCCGACGGCCAGCTTGTCGCCGGAATCGCGGCGGGCCAGCGCCTTGAGCTCGGCGGCGGGGTCGGTCCGGGGCGCGGCCACGGCGCCGGAGCCGGAACCGGACGAGCCGGATTCGGCGGGGGCAGTGGCCTGCCAGGAGACGATGCCGAGGGTGATCGCGGCGAGGGCGACCCCGGCGGAGATCAGCAGGGGCTTCGTGGAGGTCTTGGAAGAGGGCATGCGGGTGCTCCAGAGCTGCGGTGGTGAGGCGGGACCGGTGGGGGACCGGCCTCCTAGACCCGCATCACGCAGAGTTCCAGCCGGTCGGGCGCCGGGCGGTCGGGACCGCGTACGAGGACCTGTAGGGGCATGGCCGCGGGCGGACCGGCCTCCTCGGGCGCGGCCCGGGCCGGCGGGACCTGGGCGTGCTCGCCCCAGGCGCGCGCGGGGACGGCGGGCGTACCGCCGCGCTCGGGGGCTGCCGGGGCGCAGGCGGGACCGCCCGCGTCGGCGAACACGGCCGCGCGGGCCCCGGCCTGGGACGCGGCCCATACCGGCGACGCGGCCGATGCCGGGGTCGATTCGGAGGCCGGGACCGGCGCCCGGACCGCGGCCGCGGCAGGGGCCTGGCCGACCGGGATGCCCGCCGTCGCCAGGGCCGCGCAGCCCAGGAGTACCGCCAGGACCACGCCGAGCAGGCTCCGGACAGGGCGGGGGCGGAACAAGGTGGGCTGCCTCTCACTGGGACGACCGGCGGACTCGTCCCGAAATGGTACGGGTCCACCCGACAAATGCGTTCGCCACCCGGCGGGCCCAGGTGAGATCCTCGATCAGGTATGTCTACTTCCTTCGCCGCCCTGCAGACGCTTCTCGGTGAGATCCCGCTCCGTGACGCGCACCGCCTCGGCCGCCGCCTCGAAGGCGCCCGCCGTATCCGCAAGCCCGAGGCCAAGCAGGCCGTGCTCGACGAGATCGCCGCGGAGGCCACCAAGGCCGCCGAGCGACTGGCCGGCCGTGCCTCGCGGATGCCGGAGGTCACGTATCCCGAGAACCTGCCCGTCAGCCAGAAGAAGGACGAGATCGCCGAGGCGATACGCGACCACCAGGTCGTGATCGTCGCGGGCGAGACCGGCTCCGGCAAGACCACGCAGATCCCCAAGATCTGCATGGAGCTGGGCCGCGGCGTCCGCGGCATGATCGGGCACACCCAGCCCCGCCGGATCGCCGCGCGCACCGTCGCGGAGCGGATCGCCGAGGAACTCAAGTCCGAGATCGGCCAGACGGTCGGCTGGAAGGTCCGCTTCACCGACCAGGTGGACCCGGACGCGACCTTCGTGAAGCTGATGACGGACGGCATCCTGCTCGCCGAGATCCAGACGGACCGCGAGCTGCGCGCGTACGACACGATCATCATCGACGAGGCCCACGAGCGGTCGCTGAACATCGACTTCCTGCTGGGCTACCTGGCCACGCTGCTGCCGAAGCGTCCCGACCTCAAGGTCGTCATCACCTCGGCCACCATCGACCCCGAACGCTTCTCGCGGCACTTCGGCGAGGCGCCGATCGTCGAGGTCAGCGGGCGCACGTATCCGGTGGAGGTGCGCTACCGGCCGCTGCTCGACGAAGGAGCCGAGGACGCCGAGGACGCCGACCGGGACCAGATCACCGCGATCTGCGAGGCCGTGGACGAGCTCCAGTCCGAGGGACCGGGCGACATCCTGGTCTTCCTCTCCGGCGAGCGGGAGATCCGCGACACGGCCGACGCCCTGAACAAGCGCAATCTGCGCTTCACCGAGGTTCTCCCCCTCTACGCGCGCCTCTCGCACGCCGAGCAGCACCGCGTCTTCCAGCAGCACACCGGCCGCCGGATCGTCCTGGCCACCAACGTCGCCGAGACCTCGCTGACCGTCCCCGGCATCAAGTACGTGATCGACCCGGGCACCGCCCGGATCTCCCGCTACAGCCACCGCACCAAGGTCCAGCGGCTGCCCATCGAACGGATCTCGCAGGCCAGCGCCAACCAGCGCAAGGGCCGCTGCGGCCGTACCAGCGACGGCGTCTGCATCCGGTTGTACTCCGAGGACGACTTCGACGCCCGTCCCGAGTTCACCGACCCCGAGATCCTGCGGACGAACCTGGCGTCCGTCATCCTCCAGATGACCGCGGCCGGCCTCGGCGAGATCGAGAAGTTCCCCTTCCTCGATCCGCCGGACCACCGCAACATCCGCGACGGCGTGCAGCTGCTCCAGGAGCTCGGCGCGCTGGACCCCGCCGAGAAGGATCCCACGAAGCGCCTGACGCAGATGGGGCGCCAGCTCTCGCAGCTCCCCGTGGACCCGCGGCTGGCCCGCATGGTCATCGAGGCCGACAAGAACAACTGTGTCCGCGAGGTCATGGTCATCGCGGCGGCCCTGTCCATCCAGGACCCGCGCGAGCGGCCCTCGGACAAACAGACCCAGGCCGACCAGAACCACGCCCGTTTCAAGGACGAGACCAGCGACTTCCTCTCGTTCCTGAACATGTGGCGCTACGTGCGCGAGCAGCAGAAGGAGCGCGGCTCGTCCTCGTTCCGCCGGATGTGCAAGCAGGAGTACCTGAACTTCCTGCGGATCCGCGAGTGGCAGGACATCTACTCGCAGCTGCGCACGGTCGCCAGGAGCATGGGCATCCACGTCAACGAGGCCGATGCCCCCGAGCAGGTCATCCACGTCTCGCTGCTGGCCGGCCTGCTCTCGCACATCGGGCTCAAGGACACCGACAAGAACGAGTACCTGGGCGCGCGGTCGGCCAAGTTCGCGATCTTCCCGGGCTCCTCGCTCTTCAAGAAGCAGCCGAAGTTCGTGATGTCGGCCGAGCTGGTGGAGACCTCGCGGCTGTGGGCCCGGGTGAACGCCAAGGTGGAGCCCGAATGGGTGGAGCCGCTGGCCCAGCACCTGATCAAGCGCACCTACAGCGAGCCGCACTGGGAGAAGGACCAGGCAGCCGTGATGGCGTACGAGAAGGTCACGCTGTACGGCGTGCCGATCGTCGCCCAGCGCAAGATCAACTACGGCCGGATCGACCCCGAGGTCGCGCGCGAGCTGTTCATCCGCAACGCGCTGGTCGAGGGCGACTGGCGCACGCACCACAAGTTCTACGCGGACAACCGCAAGCTCCTCACCGAGGTGGAGGAGCTGGAGAACCGGGCCCGGCGCCGCGACATCGTGGTGGACGACGAGACCCTCTTCGACTTCTACGACCAGAAGATCCCCGACCACGTGGTCTCCGGGGCGCACTTCGACTCCTGGTGGAAGCACAAGAAGGGCGAGGAGCCCGAACTCCTCGACTTCGAGCGCGCGATGCTGCTGACCGAGAAGGCGGCCGGGGTCACCAAGGCCGACTACCCGGACTCCTGGCGGCAGGGTCAGCTCACGTTCCGGGTGACCTACCAGTTCGAGCCGGGCGCGGACGCCGACGGCGTGACCGTCCACATCCCGCTCCAGGTGCTGAACCAGGTCACCGACGAGGGCTTCGACTGGCAGATCCCGGGCCTGCGCGAGGAGATCGTCACCGAGCTGATCCGCTCGCTGCCGAAGCCGATCCGCCGGCACTACGTACCCGCGCCGAACTACGCCGGCCGCTTCCTGGACACGGCGGTGCCGCTGCAGGAGCCGCTGCCGGTCACGCTGGCGCGCGAGCTCCAGCGGATGGTCGGCGTCCCGGTCTCGGCCGAGGACTTCGACCTCGGCCGGATCCCGGACCACCTGAAGATCACCTTCCGGATCGTCGACGAGCGCCGCAAGAACCTCGCCGAGGACAAGGACCTGGAGGCCCTGCGGCTCAGGCTGAAGCCGAAGGCCCGCCAGGCGCTCTCCAAGGCCGCCGCGGCCACCGCCGAGCGGGCGGGCGGGGAGTCGGTGGAGCGCACCGGGCTGACCGAATGGACGATCGGCGCGCTCACGAAGGTCTTCGAGACCCGGCGCGCGGGCCAGCCGGTCAAGGCGTACCCCGCGCTGGTGGACGAGGGCGCGACCGTCTCCGTACGGCTCTTCGACACCGAGGCCGAGCAGCAGCAGGCGATGTGGCTGGGCACACGGCGGCTCATCCTGCTGAACATCCCGGTGAATCCGGCGAAGTTCGCCTCGGACCACCTGGGCAACCAGCAGAAGCTGGCCCTGTCCAGGAACCCGCACGGCTCCATCCAGGCGCTCTTCGACGACTGCGCGACCGCGGCGACCGACCGGCTGATCGCCGACCACGGCGGACCGGCCTGGGACGAGGCGGGCTTCCGCAAGCTCTACGAGGCCGTGCGCGCCGACCTGGTGGACACGACCGTGCGTACGGTCGGCCAGGTGCAGCAGGTGCTGGCCGCCTGGCAGGCCTGTGAGCGCCGCCTGAAGGCCACGGGCAGCCTGGCGCTGGTCGCGAACATCCAGGACGTCAAGACGCAGCTGGCGGCCCTCGTGCCGACCGGCTTCGTCACGCTCACCGGGCTGCGCCGGCTGCCGGACCTCATGCGCTACCTGGTGGCGGTGGACCGGCGGCTCCAGCAGATGCCCACGGGCGTCCAGCGCGACACCACGCGCATGGAGAAGGTCCACGAGATGCAGGACGAGTACGCCTGGCTGCTGGAGCAGTTGCCCAAGGGGCGGCCGGTCCCGTCCACGGTCACCGACATCCGCTGGATGATCGAGGAACTGCGGGTCAGCTACTTCGCGCACGCGCTCGGGACGGCGTACCCGATCTCCGACAAACGGATCGTGAAGGCGGTGGATGCGGCGGCGCCGTGACCGTCGCCGAGATCGGGTTCGACTGCACCCCCTGAGCTGCGGTACAGTCTGATTCGTAGCCGCCCAGCGGCCGCAAATCAAGGACCTGTGGAGCAGTTGGTTAGCTCGCCACCCTGTCAAGGTGGAGGTCGCGGGTTCAAGTCCCGTCAGGTTCGCAGAAACGTCAGGGCCCGTATCCCTCTGGGGATACGGGCCCTGACGCGTTGGCGCGTGCGCCGCCCGGGCGCCCTTGGGGCCGCCCCGGGCCCGCGGGGCATCCGCGTCACCCGTCAACGCCACCGGGCCGCGCACGCGTCGCTTCCGGGCCGCCTCCGAGCGCCTCCGAGCGTCGACGGGGCGCCCGCGAGCACAGCCCCACTGCCTGGACCCCTCGGGGCACCACCTCGGGACACCTGGAGAGCCCTCGGGGACCCCACGAGGCCCCCACGGGAAACCTCGGGAGCGCTGATCCACCGCCGGCAGATCGCCCGCGAACCGGAATCCCCCGTTCGCATGAGGCGCCTCGCGAAGTACATCCCCTTTACGGGGTGCATTGCCGGATGGACAAGAGTGATCATCTGTGACGGGAGTCACCGCATGAGTTTTTGGGACTCATACTTTTATCGCACCCATACGCCCGCTCGATAGAATATGTGCAATGGCACCTACCTCGTCGGCGTCCCCTCGCGAGCCCGCGATCGCCCCTGACCCGGGCATAAAAAAGATCGCGCTGGACCCGGCGGAGTCCAGCGCGATCCAACGCCCGGTGAACCTGTTGGGGCAGGCCCGGCCGTATGAAGCCATGTGGGTTTCATCGGATTGGGGGACCCGATATAAACCCGGTAAAGCGGGGTGTTAACGCGACCTCAGGCCTCGCTGCGCTGCTGCGGAATTCCCGCGAGCAGTGCGCGAACCTCGGCCTCGCGGTACCGGCGGTGTCCACCCAGGGTGCGGATGGACGTGAGCTTGCCAGCCTTGGCCCAGCGAGTGACCGTCTTCGGGTCCACGCGGAACATCGTGGCAACCTCAGCCGGGGTCAGCAGCGGCTCGGCATCAGGGGTGCGAGCGGTCATGAGCGGCCTCCTCGGGAGAACCGAACCATCTCGGTTCTTTCCTCTAAATTCTGCACCTTGGCCCGCGTTGCCCGAAATGGACATACGCGGGCCGAGTCGGTTATAGGACGAACGGCTTGTCCTCGGCACTACAACTACACCATCCGTCCAGCCTCGACGGCCAAACCGACGGAATTGCCCTCCGAGGTGTTCATCAGCGGCGGAAGCCGATGGACCGTCCCATAACGGACAGTCACCCCACTGTGACGATCAGTCACAGAGCGATCAGGAGTCGTCAGACCCCCCGTAGAGCGCAATGCCGAGCATTCCGCCCTTAGTTGGGCGGAAGGAACCCTCCCCGGACTCCTTGTCCTATTTTGGCACGAGGGTAGGGGAAGGGCGCAAGGGTGAAGTTAGTGCGGTCCGTCACGCTTGGGCCAATGGCCCGTATCGGGACGTAGGTCCTGGCACTAGGTCCCAAATGGCACGATCAGGCCTCTGATCAGCCAGTATTGACCGATCGACCGATACCTGACGATACGTACGGGCTGCTCAAAGGTGAAACCAGCCACACAGGACACTTTCGGCCTAATTCGCGAAAAGTCGCTCCCGGACCGCCCGCCACCGCTCCGCCAGCTCCACGTACACCTCCGTCGCGCCCTCCGTGTCCCCGGCCCGCAGGGCCGCGATCCCCGCCGCCAGGTCCCCCGCCGAGCGGTCGGCCGCCAGCCGGTCCGCCGGCAGCGCGTGCAGCAGCCCGCCGTAATCCAGCTCGACCATCGAGCGCGGATGGAACTCCTCCAGCCAGCTCCCGACCTCCACCAGCCCGTCGGCGAGCATCCCGTACCCCTCGGCGGCCCGCAGGGTCCGCAGCGCCCGGGCCAGGCGCCGCCGCGCCTGCACCATCGGCGTGCGGTAGCGCAGCCGCTCGCCCGCCACGTAGTCCCGCTCCTCGTCGGCCACCAGGACGAACCAGCGCAGCGGGATCTGCCACACCCCCGTACGGATCCAGGGGCGCGCGTCCGGGTTCCGTTCGCGCCAGCGCTCGTAGTCCTCGGCGGCCTGCCTGCGCAGCCCCGGCGGGAGCGCCGCGTCCAGCACCGGGCGGGGGAACCACTCGACCAGCTCCTCCAGGGCGAGCCAGCCGCGGAGCCGGGTGCGCCACGGGCAGACCAGCAGCACCCCGTCGACCACGGCCGTGAAGGCGTCCGCGCTCTCATGGGCCGGCACCCCCACCACCGGGACCCGGACCAAATCCACCAGCGAGCGGCGCAGTTCGTCCTGGGCGGACGGGGCCGCCCCGCGCCGGGCGTAGTCGGACCAGTGCGTGCGCTCCGGCTCGGCGAAGGCAGCCAGGGGCTCGTAGACGCGCAGGTAGGAGGCGTACGGGACGGTCGGCGCCGAGCGCGCGGACGGCAGCGGGAGATCGGAGGATTCGCTCACGCTCTCGTACTGCCCTGATCCGGGACGCGGTTCACCTCCCGGGCCCCCGCGCCCTCCCGTACTCCGGGAGTGTTTCGATCCTCGGACAGGTCCCCTACGGGCGGCCGACAGGTCTTACTCTGCTCCCAGCACGCCCTCCCCCACCCGCAGGGCGGGCGTCTTTCCGCCGCATCTCTTCCATGGGAGTCACCACCGTGACCGAAATGACCGACGGCGTCCTGCACACCCTGTTCCGTACGGAGCAGGGCGGCCACGAGCAAGTCGTGCTGTGCCAGGACCGCGCCACCGGCCTGAAGGCCGTCATCGCCATCCACTCCACCGCCCTGGGCCCCGCCCTCGGCGGTACGCGCTTCCACGCGTACGCCTCCGACGAGGAGGCCGTCCTCGACGCGCTGAACCTCTCGCGCGGCATGTCGTACAAGAACGCCCTCGCCGGCCTCGACCTCGGCGGCGGCAAGGCCGTGATCATCGGCGACCCGGACGTCCTCAAGAGCGAGGAACTCCTGGAGGCCTACGGCCGTTTCGTCGAGTCCCTCGGCGGCCGCTACGTGACCGCCTGCGACGTCGGCACCTACGTCGCCGACATGGACGTCGTGGCCCGCGCGACCCGCTGGGCGACCGGCCGCTCCCCCGAGAACGGCGGCGCCGGCGACTCCTCGGTCCTGACAGCCTTCGGCGTCTTCCAGGGCATGCGCGCCAGCGCCCAGCACCTGTGGGGCGACCCGACCCTGCGCGGCCGCAAGGTCGGCGTGGCCGGTGTCGGCAAGGTCGGCCACTACCTGGTCGAGCACCTGCTGGAGGACGGCGCCGAGGTCGTGATCACGGATGTGCGCGAGGAGTCCGTGCGCCGGATCCTCGACAAGCACCCGGGCAAGGTCACCGCGGTCGCCGACACGGACGCGCTGATCCGTACCGAAGGCCTGGACATCTACGCCCCCTGCGCGCTCGGCGGCGCCCTGAACGACGACACCGTCCCGGCGCTGACCGCGACGATCGTGTGCGGCGCGGCGAACAACCAGCTCGCCCACCCGGGCATCGAGAAGGACCTCTCCGACCGCGGGATCCTCTACGCGCCGGACTACGTCGTCAACGCGGGCGGTGTCATCCAGGTCGCCGACGAGCTGCGCGGCTTCGACTTCGACCGCTGCAAGGCCAAGGCCACGAAGATCTTCGACACCACCCTGGAGATCTTTGCTCGCGCGAAGGCGGACGGCATCCCGCCGGCCGCGGCGGCCGACCGGATCGCCGAACAGCGGATGGCGGACGGCCGCGCGGCCCGCACGGTCTAGCCCCTGACGAGCCTTCTGGAGCGCCCCGCCGGGGTGCGGCGAGACGGAACTCACTGCACTTCGGCGGGTCGCCCGCCAGGAAAGGGTTAAAATCGCAGCTGACCAGCGAGGACGGGGCGCCTTGTTGGTTCTGCACCGGGGCGCGTCATGCGGGCGGCGTACCGTATGGCCGCGGAAGCAGGTACCGTTAAACCCCTACGGACGGTCTCTCCACGGAGAGCCCGCTCTGAACCATGAACGCGTGTCAGACTCTGGGGCCGTCGAGCCCCGTCACCGAGGGGGTCGAGCCATGGGGCGCGGCCGGGCAAAGGCCAAGCAGACGAAGGTCGCCCGCCAGCTGAAGTACAGCAGCGGCGGGACTGACTTGTCGCGTCTGGCCAACGAGCTGGGCGCATCGACCGCAGAACCGCTGCCTGTCAGCGAGCCGGTCGAGGTGGACGACGACGAGCTGGACGAGGACGACCCGTACGCACGGTACGCGGACCTCTACAACAGCGATGACGACGACGAGGACGAAGAGTCCGGTCCGTCGGCACAACGTCGCGGCGCTTGACGCCCCTAGGCGTCTGCACGACAGGCACAAGGCATAAGGCACAAAGATTGAAACCCGGTCCAGGGCATCGCCCCGGGCCGGGTTTCAGTGCTGCTCAGCTCGCGTAGGAACCGGTCAGGGTCGCACCCTCGGTGCGGTCGCCGCGGTCCAGGATCTCTCCCGCGACCCAGGCGTCGACACCCCGGTCGGCCAGCGCGGTCAGGGCCACGTCCACCGACTCGGCGGGCACGACGGCCATCATGCCGACGCCCATGTTGAGGGTCTTCTCCAGCTCCAGCTGCTCCACCTGCCCGGCCTTGCCGACCAGGTCGAAGATCGCGCCGGGGGCCCAGGTCGTACGGTCGACCGTGGCGTGCAGGTGGTCCGGGATGACCCGGGCCAGGTTCGCCGCGAGGCCGCCGCCGGTGATGTGCGAGTAGGCGTGCACCTCGGCCGTACGGGTGAGAGCCATGCAGTCCAGCGAGTAGATCTTGGTGGGCTCCAGGAGCTCCTCGCCGAGGGTCCGGCCGAGCTCCTCCACGTGCTGGTCGAGGGACATGCCGGCGCGGTCGAAGAGGACGTGCCGGACCAGCGAGTACCCGTTCGAGTGAAGGCCGGACGAAGCCATCGCGATGACGGCGTCACCCGTACGGATGCGATCCGCGCCGAGCAGGCGGTCGTACTCGACGACGCCCGTTCCGGCACCCGCCACGTCGAAGTCGTCAGGGCCCAGCAGGCCGGGGTGCTCGGCGGTCTCGCCGCCCACCAGGGCGCAGCCGGCGAGGACGCAGCCCTCGGCGATGCCCTTGACGATCGCCGCGACACGCTCGGGGTGCACCTTGCCGACGCAGATGTAGTCGGTCATGAAGAGCGGCTCGGCGCCGCAGACGACGATGTCGTCCATGACCATCGCCACCAGGTCGTGGCCGATGGTGTCGTACACGCCGAGCTGGCGGGCGATGTCCACCTTGGTGCCGACGCCGTCGGTGGCCGAGGCCAGCAGCGGGCGCTCGTAGCGCTTGAGGGCGGAGGCGTCGAAGAGGCCGGCGAAGCCGCCGAGGCCGCCGAGGACCTCGGGGCGCTGCGTCTTCTTCACCCACTCCTTCATCAGCTCGACGGCGCGGTCGCCCGCTTCGATGTCCACGCCTGCGGCTGCGTAGCTGGCACCGGTGGTCTTCTCTGTCATGACAGGAGAGAGCTTTCGTGTCGTTACTGCATGTGGTGCCGGGCCCTGGGAGAAGCCTCAAAGACAGGGCCCGGCGCAGGTTGAGCCAGGGCTACGGGCGACGGAGCGCGTCGGCGGCGTCCGAACCGCCGGCCAGCTCGGTCTCCAGGAGCTGCTTGCCCAGGAGCTGCGGGTCGGGCAGCTCCATCGGGTACTCGCCGTCGAAGCAGGCACGGCAGAGGTTGGGCTTCTGGATGGTGGTCGCCTCGATCATCGCGTCGAGCGAGATGTAGGAGAGCGAGTCCGCGCCCATGGAGGTGGCGATCTCGTCGACCGTCATCCCGTTGGCGATGAGCTCGGCCCGGGTGGCGAAGTCGATGCCGAAGAAGCACGGCCACTTCACCGGCGGCGAGGAGATCCGGATGTGGACCTCCGCCGCGCCGGCCTCGCGGAGCATCTTGACCAGGGCGCGCTGGGTGTTGCCGCGGACGATCGAGTCGTCGACGACCACCAGGCGCTTGCCCCGGATGACTTCCTTGAGGGGGTTGAGCTTGAGCCGGATGCCGAGCTGGCGGATCGTCTGCGAGGGCTGGATGAAGGTCCGGCCGACGTAGGCGTTCTTGACCAGGCCGACGCCGAACGGGATCCCGCTGGCCTCGGCGTATCCGACGGCGGCGGGCGTGCCGGATTCCGGCGTCGCTATCACCAGGTCGGCGTCGACCGGGGCTTCCTTGGCCAGGCGCCGACCCATCTCGACACGCGAGAGGTAGACGTTCCGGCCGGCGATGTCGGTGTCCGGGCGCGCCAGGTACACGTACTCGAAGATACAGCCCTTGGGCTTCGCTTCCGCGAATCGTGAGGTGCGCAGACCGTTCTCGTCGATCGCGATGAGCTCGCCCGGCTCGACCTCGCGGACGAAGCTGGCGCCGCAGATGTCGAGGGCGGCGGTCTCACTCGCGACCACCCAGCCGCGCTCCAGGCGGCCGAGGACCAGCGGGCGGATGCCCTGCGGGTCACGGGCGGTGTAGAGGGTCCCCTCGTCCATGAAGACGAGGGAGAAGGCGCCCTTGACCTTCGGGAGGACCTTGGTGGCCGACTCCTCGATCGTCAGGGGCTTGCCCTCGTCGTCGGTCTGACCGGCGAGGAGGGCGGTGACCAGGTCGGTGTCATTGGTGGCGGCCACCTGGGTGGCGCGGCCGTCCTGACGGGGGAGGTCGGCGACCATCTCGGCAAGCTCGGCGGTGTTCACCAGGTTGCCGTTGTGACCCAGGGCAATGGAGCCGTGGGCGGTCGCGCGGAAGGTCGGCTGGGCGTTCTCCCAGACGGAGGCCCCGGTGGTCGAATAGCGGGCGTGACCGACCGCGATATGACCTTGGAGCGAGCCGAGAGAGGTTTCGTCGAAGACCTGGGAAACGAGGCCCATGTCCTTGAAGACGAGGATCTGGGAACCGTTGCTCACAGCGATTCCCGCGGACTCTTGTCCACGGTGCTGCAGGGCATACAGTCCGAAGTAGGTGAGCTTGGCGACCTCTTCACCCGGAGCCCAGACACCGAAGACGCCGCAAGCGTCCTGGGGGCCCTTTTCGCCGGGGAGCAGGTCGTGGTTGAGTCGTCCATCACCACGAGGCACGCTCCCGAGTGTAGGCGAGATCGACCACTGGTCCGAATTGGGGACGGCCGGGAAATGTCACAGCACAGAGGGTGACCGATCCATTCCGTCTCGGCATCCGGAATGCCCTTGCTGACAGGCTCACGGGCATTCGTACAGGCTCTCGCCCCATGCAGTCTCTCGGTGACCGAACCGTCACCCTCGTCGAGCGCCGGCACGTGGACCTTGTCCGTGTCGCGAGCGCCATCTGTCGCCGTTCTGCGTAGTCACACGCCGCTTTTCGTATTTTTCTTTTCCTGCTTCCCGCCGGAGCCTGCCCTGCCGTGCCGCGCGCCGTCCCGCGCCGCCCGGGGCAGGCCGACGGGCCATGCCCGACCACAGCCCGACCCGGTCCGGATGGGACGAGTTCTCCGGCAACTTCGGCGGGGCGCTGGAGTACTACTCCAAGCTGGGCCCGGGCGGCGAGTACTGCACGCGGATCATCACCGAGCGGGCGAGCGAGTACGTCCCCCGCGACCACCACGGCAAGCCATGGCTGCTGAACCTCAACTTCACCGCTCCGCAGTGGCCTTGGACCGCCGACGGGGACACCGCGCAGAGCGCCGAGATCGTCCGGCGGCCCGGGAGAAGGTGGACGCCGGACTGCTGCCCTACGCGGGCTGAGCCCCCGGGGGCGAGGGCCCGGGGGCGAGGGCCCGGGGGCGCGGGGCCGGGGGCGCGGGGCCGGGGGCGCGGGGCCGCGGGCGCGGGGCCGCGGGGCTCACTCCGCGGCCGATGCCGCCTTCGCGGTCAGGCCCTTGCCGTCGGGAGCCGTCAGGGTGAGGGTCCGGCCCTCGATCTTCGAGGTGAGCGGGCCGCTGCCGAACAGCTCGGTGAGCGCCCGCTCGACCTCGCCCACCGGGCCCTCGCAGGCCATCCGGGTGGCGGTGAGCGGTCCGAAGCTGACCGTGGAGCCCTCCACGGTGGCCTTGGCGCTGAACCGGTTGCAGCCCAGATTGCCGCTCACCGCCAGGTCCGGGGCGATGGTGAACTGCGACTTCCCGGCCGCCTCAGCGGGCAGGGAGGCCGAGGTCGCGCCGCTGACCAGGGACTCCACGGTCCAGGGGGTCGTGGTGAGCGGGGCGTCGGAGGCCTCGGGCACCGAGGTCATGGCGATGGTGCTCCCGTCGGCGGTCTTCAGGGTCAGCCGGTCGGGGCCCCGGTCGATCGTCAGCCTGCCCTGGAACAGCTTGGCGAAGGCCGTCTCGAACTCCATGTCCGCACAGGCCATGGTGGTCGAGACTCCGGGCGTGACGTTCACCGCGGAGGTACCGGTGAAGGCGAGCTCCGCCGTGAATCCGTTGCAGCCGTAGTTGCCCTTGGCCTGATCCTGACCGATCTGCAGCCGGGCGGAATCGGGCGCGTGCAGCGTGCGACCGCCCGTGGTCAGGGACTCGACGGCCCAGGAACCCATGGGGTCGGGGAGCGTGGCGCTCCCGCTCGCCGCTTCCCGGCCGCAGCCGGTCACGGCGAGGGCGAGTACGAGGGCCAGGCCCGCGCAGGTGTGGACGTGCCGGAAGGTACGCATGTCCCTGGGACGGACCGGGCGCCGCAGCGGTTCCACCGTGGCCGCCGCCCCTCAGCTCATCAGCGGGAGCAGCGCCGACAGATCGGCCCGCTCGCCACTGGCCCGTACGTGCGCCCCGTCGAGGGCCGCGTCCCATCCCGTGCGCCCGGTCGCGAGCCGGATCCAGGTCAGCGGGTCGGTCTCCACCACGTTCGGCGGGGTGCCGCGGGTGTGCCGCGGGCCCTCGACGCACTGGACCACCGCGAAGGGCGGCACGCGTACCTCGACCGAACCGCCCGGCGCCCTCAGCGCGAGGGCGTCGGCGAGCAGCCGGGTGCAGGCGGCCAGCGCCTGCCGGTCGATCGGGATGTCCAGCCCCGCCGCCCGGTTCAGGTCGTCGGTGTGGACCACGAGTTCCACGGTGCGGGTGACCAGGAAGTCGGCCAGGGTCATGTCCCCGATCCACAGGTCCAGCACGCGGTCGCCCCGATGCGCCGCGAGGGCCTCGTCCATCCGGGCGGCCGCCGTGGCGTACAGCTCGGGCAGCGGGGCCCCGGTCAGGGTCTCCCGGGCCGCCTCGGAGATCTTCCCCGCGAGGGAGGCGGTGGCGAAGGGCCATTCGACGGCCGACAGCTCGGCCACGGCGGCGGGCGGCCGGGCCAGCCCGCCGGCCAAGGAATCGGCGATCCAGGCGATGTGCGCGGCGAGTTCGGCGACGCTCCAGTCACCGAGCCCGCTGGGCAGCGCCAACTGCTCGGGCCCCAACTCCCCGACGGCACGGCCGATATGCGCGAACTGCGCGGTGACGGCCGTACGGATCCGGGCGGGGTCGTAGGTACGTGGCTTCTTCCCTCGGGGCGGCATGGGCCCGACCCTACTGCGCGCGACGAGCCCCCGGCCGGAAGGACCGGTCGGGGGCTCGTCGTACGAGGTGGCGCGAGCGCCGCGATCAGGCCAGCAGGGCCGGGATCGTCGTCTCGTGGGCCTCGCGGAGCTCGGCCAGCGGGAGGGTGAATTCGCCCTGGATCTCGATCTCCTCGCCGTCCACCACGCCGATGCGGGCGACCGGCAGGCCCCGCGCACCGCACATGTCGGTGAAGCGGAGCTCCTCGCTGCGCGGAACGGCCACGATGGCACGGCCCGCGGACTCGGAGAACAGGAAGGTGAAGGCGTCCAGGCCCTCGGGCACCACGATCCGGGCACCGTTGCCGCCGCGCAGGCAGGACTCGGTGAGCGCCTGGATCACGCCGCCGTCGGACAGGTCGTGCGCGGCGTCGATCATGCCGTCGCGCGAGGCGGAGATCAGGATCTCGGCGAGCAGCTTCTCGCGGCCCAGGTCCACCTTCGGCGGCATGCCGCCGAGGTGGTCGTGGACGACCTGGGACCAGGCCGAACCGCCGAACTCCTCGGCCGTGTCGCCCAGCAGGTACAGCAGCTGGCCGGCCTCCGCGAACGCCATCGGCGTACGGCGGTTGACGTCGTCGATCACACCGAGGACCGCCACAACCGGGGTCGGGTGGATCGCGATGTCGCCCGTCTGGTTGTACAGCGAGACGTTGCCGCCGGTCACCGGGGTGCCCAGCTCCAGGCAGCCGTCCGCCAGGCCGCGGCAGACCTCGGCGAACTGCCACATGACGTCCGGGTCCTCGGGGGAACCGAAGTTCAGGCAGTCGGAGATGGCCAGCGGCTTGGCGCCGGTCGCCGCCACGTTGCGGTACGACTCCGCGAGCGCCAGCTGCGCGCCCGTGTACGGGTCGAGCTTGGCGAAGCGGCCGTTGCCGTCGGTGGCCATGGCCACGCCGAGGTTGGACTCCTCGTCGATGCGGACCATGCCCGCGTCCTCGGGCTGCGAGAGCACGGTGTTGCCCTGCACGAAGCGGTCGTACTGGTCGGTGACCCACGACTTCGACGCCTGGTTCGGGGACGAGACCAGCGCGAGGACCTGCGCGCGCAGGTCCTCGGAGGTCTGCGGGCGCGGGAGCTTGCCCGCGTCGTCCGCCTGGAGCGCGTCCTGCCAGGAGGGGCGCGCGTAGGGGCGGTTGTAGACGGGGCCCTCGTGGGCGACGGTGCCCGGGGGCACGTCCACGATCTGCTCGCCGTGCCAGAAGATCTCCAGGCGCTCGCCCTCGGTCACCTCACCGATGACGGTGGCGATGACGTCCCACTTCTCGCAGATCTCCATGAAGCGGTCGACGTACTGCGGCTCGACGATCGCGCACATGCGCTCCTGCGACTCGCTCATGAGGATTTCCTCGGGCGAGAGCGTCGCGTCGCGCAGCGGCACGGTGTCCAGCTCGACCCGCATGCCGCCGGAACCGGCGGAGGCGAGTTCGGAGGTCGCGCAGGAGAGCCCGGCGCCGCCGAGGTCCTGGATGCCCGCGACCAGCTTCTCCTTGAAGATCTCCAGGGTGCACTCGATGAGGAGCTTCTCCTGGAAGGGGTCGCCGACCTGCACCGCGGGGCGCTTGGTGGGCTTGGTGTCGTCGAAGGTCTCGGACGCGAGGACCGAGACGCCGCCGATGCCGTCGCCGCCCGTGCGGGCGCCGTAGAGGATGACCTTGTTGCCGGGGCCGGAGGCCTTGGCGAGGTGGATGTCCTCGTGCTTCATGACGCCGATGCAGCCGGCGTTGACGAGCGGGTTGCCCTGGTAGCAGGCGTCGAAGACGACCTCGCCGCCGATGTTGGGCAGGCCCAGGCAGTTGCCGTAGCCGCCGATGCCCGCGACGACGCCGGGCAGCACGCGCCGGGTGTCGGGGTGGTCGGCGGCGCCGAAGCGCAGCGGGTCCACGACCGCGACCGGACGGGCGCCCATCGCGAGGATGTCGCGGACGATGCCGCCGATGCCGGTGGCCGCGCCCTGGTAGGGCTCGATGTACGACGGGTGGTTGTGCGACTCGACCTTGAAGGTGACCGCGTAGCCCTGGCCGACGTCGACGACGCCGGCGTTCTCGCCGATGCCGACGAGCATGGCGTCGTTCTGGGGGACCTTCTCACCGAACTGCTTCAGGTGGACCTTGCTGCTCTTGTACGAGCAGTGCTCGGACCACATGACGGAGTACATGGCGAGCTCGGCGCCCGTGGGACGGCGGCCGAGGATCTCCCGGATCCGGGCGTACTCGTCCTCCTTGAGGCCGAGTTCCTTCCACGGCTGGGAGGCTTCCGGGGTCTCGGTGGCGTTCTTGACGGTGTCGAGGCTCATGCGCTGACCAGCTTCTTCAGGACCGAGGTGAAGAACGGGAGGCCGTCGGTGCGGCCCGTCCCGATCAGCGGCTCGACCGCGTGCTCGGGGTGCGGCATGAGGCCGACGATGTTGCCCGCGGCGTTGGTGATGCCGGCGATGTCGCGCAGCGAGCCGTTCGGGTTGCCGTCCAGGTAGCGGAAGGCCACTCGGCCTTCGGCCTCCAGTTCGTCGAGCGTGTGCTCGTCGGCGGTGTAGCGGCCGTCCATGTTCTTGAGCGGTACGGAGATCTCCTGGCCGGCGGTGTAGTCGCCGGTCCACGCGGTCTCCGCGTTCTCCACCCGCAGCTTCTGGTCGCGGCAGATGAAGTGCAGGTGGTTGTTCCGGAGCATCGCCCCCGGCAGCAGGTGGGCCTCGGTGAGGACCTGGAAGCCGTTGCAGATGCCGAGGACGGGCATGCCGCCCCTGGCCTGCTCGATGATGGTCTCCATCACCGGCGAGAAGCGGGAGATGGCTCCGGCGCGCAGGTAGTCCCCGTAGGAGAAGCCGCCGGCGAGGACGACCGCGTCGACCTGGTGCAGGTCCTTGTCGCGGTGCCACAGGGAGACCGGCTCGGCCCCCGCGAGGCGGACGGCGCGCAGCGAGTCACGGTCGTCGAGCGTTCCGGGGAACGTGACGACTCCGATGCGAGTGGTCACCGTCAGGCCTCGACCTTCACGGTGAAGTCTTCGATGACGGTGTTGGCGAGGAACGTTTCGGCCATCTTGTGGATGCGGTCGAGGGCGGCCTGGTCGACCGGCCCCTCCACCTCGAGCTCGAAGCGCTTCCCCTGGCGGACGTCGGCGATCCCCTCGAAGCCCAGGCGCGGCAGTGCACGCTGCACCGCCTGGCCCTGGGGGTCGAGGATCTCCGGCTTGAGCATGACGTCGACTACGACGCGTGCCATCGGGCACTCCCGTGTGGTGGTTGGTGCGAAGGCGGTTCCATCAGCGTACCCGGCCAAAATTTCTACGCGGGTAGATATCGTGGGGCCCCGATCACCGGGCCGTTTCGGCTTCACCAACGCTTCGCAAAATCCGCCGGAAAACCACGCGCCCGGCATTGCGGCGGGACACGCGGAGAGAATTAACTGGGCTTCGCAATGCAATGGGAATCGAGGTACAAAGGAATCACTCCGGATTCCGGATGAAAGTTGCATTGCCCCAAAACATCCACACAGGCGACATCACCGCACGTCAGCAGGCGGCGACGTCGCACGAAGGGACCGATATCCGTGGCGCAGCGCGTAGTAGTCACGCTCTCCGACGACATCGACGGCGGGGAAGCGGCGGAAACGGTCGTGTTCGCTCTGGACGGTAAGTCGTACGAGATCGACCTCAATGTGGCGAACGCAAAGAAACTGCGGAAGGGGCTGGCCCCCTTCGTGGCCGCCGGCCGTCGCCAGTCCCGCTCGGGGAAGGCCTTCAAGCACACCTCCGTCGCCCCCGACCCGGCGGTCGTCCGCGCCTGGGCCCGGTCCAACCAGTACGAGGTGCCGCCGCGCGGCCGCATCCCCAAGAAGATCTACGAGGCCTACAACGCGGCCCACTGAGAGTCGATTTGCCATGCACCCCCATCCGTCGGCTAGTGTGTGGATCACGCCAAGGGGCCAGACCGCAGGTCAAAGCCTCCGAGGTCGTGCGGGTGTAGTTCAGTAGCAGAACATCCCTCTTCCAGAGGGAAGGCGCAGTGTGCGATCCCTGTCACCCGCTCTGCATCACTTCCGGACCACTGCTGTGGATCGGGTAGAGTGATGCACGCATCGCCCCAGGGCAATGCAGTGCATGCGGACGTAGCTCAGTTGGTAGAGCACCACCTTGCCAAGGTGGATGTCGCGCGTTCGAGTCGCGTCGTCCGCTCTGTATGAAGAAGGCCCCGATCATTACGATCGGGGCCTTCTTCGTGTTCCCGTACCCGCATACCCGCGGCCCCTGACAAATGTCATCGTCGGCGGTGACAGCGCGCACTGCCCGCCCGGTCCCGGCGCCGCGAGCCTTGGACCATGACTGACACCGTGATCGAAGCCGAGGGCCTGCGCCGCGGCTACGCAGGAGGATTCGAGGCCGTACGGGGCGTCTCCTTCTCCGTGGCCCGGGGCGAGGTCTTCGCCCTTCTCGGCACCAACGGCGCGGGCAAGACCTCCACCGTCGAACTGCTGGAGGGGCTGGCCGCGCCGACCGCGGGGCAGGTCCGCGTCTTCGGGCTCGATCCGTACCGGCGGCGGGCCGAGGTCCGCCCGCGCACCGGGGTCATGCTCCAGGAGGGCGGCTTCCCCTCCGACCTGTCGGTGACCGAGACCGTCCGGATGTGGGGCGGGGTCACCAGCGGCGCCCGCCCGGCGGCGGAGGTGCTGGAACTGGTCGGCCTGGCCGCGCGGTCCTCCGTACGCGTCAAGCAGCTCTCCGGCGGTGAACGGCGGCGCCTGGACCTGGCGCTGGCCCTGCTGGGCCGGCCCGAGGTGCTGTTCCTGGACGAACCGACCACCGGAATGGACCCGGAAGGGCGCCGGGACACGTGGGCGTTGGTACGGGAGCTGCGCGCCCAGGGCACCACGGTGCTGCTGACCACGCACTACCTGGAGGAGGCCGAGGAGCTCGCGGACCGCCTCGCGATCCTCCACGAGGGGGAACTCGTCCTGTCCGGCACCCCGGCCGAGGTGACCGCCACCCGGCCGGCCCGGATCCGCTTCACCCTGCCGGCCGCAGTGCCCGCGGCCCGGCTCCCGCTGGCGCTGCGCGCGGCGGCCTACGGGCAGCGCGTGGAGATCCGTACCGAGAACCTCCAGTCCGACCTGACCGAACTGCTCGGCTGGGCCAGGGAGTGCGGCGTGGAACTGGTCGGGCTCGACGCCCGGACCGCCTCCCTGGAGGAGGCCTTCCTGGAGATCGCGGAGAGCCGCCGCACCGCGGAAGGCGCCCGCACCGAGGACACGAAGGCGGGGACCACCCGATGAACGCACTCACCCTGAACCCCGGCCGGCTCACCGCGCTCGGCCGCTCCGAGCTCACCCTGCTGGTGCGCAACCGGGCCGCCCTCAGCCTGGCCGTGCTGATGCCCCTGCTGATGGTCTTCGTCCTGCGCTCCGCGCTGAGCGGGACCGAGGGCGCCGAGGCGCTCGGAGCGGCCACCCTGACCGGCGGCATCGGCATGGTGCTGATCCTCGTCGTCCACATGAACCTGGTCTCGGCCTACGTCGCCCGGCGCGAGGAGCTCGTCCTCAAGCGGCTGCGCACCGGCGAGGCGAACGATCTGGAGATCCTCGCCGGGACCGCCCTGCCCGCCGCCGTCCTGGCGCTCGGGCAGATCACCGTCCTCGCCGTGGCCGGGGCCGTCCTGGACGTGCCCATGCCGCAGAACCCGCTGCTGCTGCTGGCGTCCGTCCTCGCCGGCATCCTGCTGCTGGCCGCCCTGTCCGCGCTGACCAGCTCCTTCACCCGCACGGTGGAGACCGCGGGCCTCACCACGCTGCCGCTGTTCCTGGCGACCGTGCTCGGCTCCGGCCTGTTCGTCCCGACGGACTCGCTGCCGAGCCTGGCGGCCTCGCTGTGCGAACTGCTGCCGCTGAGCGCAGTGATGACCCTCGTACGGGCGGGGTGGAGCGGCCCGGGGGACGCCGACCTGGTGCAGGCCGCCCTGGTCACGCTGGCCTGGACGGTCAACTCCGTGTTTGCTGTTCAGCGGTGGTTCCGCTGGGAACCGCGCCGGTAGGGCGAGTCGGGGGACGGGGACCGTGTCGAAGATGACCGGGTGGTGGAAGAACCGCAGCAGTGCGGGGAAGATCGAGCTCTACACACGGGGGTCGTTCCATCTCTTCGTGATCCTGGAGATCCTGTCCTTCGCGCTGACCCCGATGGCCGCCGCGGCCGCCGAGCGGACCTCCCTGGTGGTACCCCTCTCGCTGTTCCTGATGATGTGCGCCCACGCGGTGCTCTGCGGGGTGCTCACCTCCAAGGCGCTGCACTGGATCGTGGGGCGGCGCGAACGCCCCACCCGGCTGGCGGTCGCCACCGCCCTGGTGACGGCGGCGTGCATCGTGGCCGTCCTCACGCTCCGGGCGACGGGCCACATATCCCAGACGACCATCGCACCGACCCTGGTGGCGGGGCTGACCTGGTTCACCTCCGGATCGCTCGTCCTGTGCCTGAGGTCGGTGCGGCTGATGTGGTACGTCGTGGCGGCCGCGGCCGTCGCCACGGGGCTGGCCGCGCTCGGCTTCGGCGTTCCGGTCATGACCGCCCTCGGGTACGCCGTCGGCGTACTGCTGGGCAGCCTGTTCTTCGGCGCCACCTGCGGGTTCTCCGCCTGGCTGCTGACCACCGTCTACGAGCTCGACCGCTCCCGCGAGGTCCAGGCCCGCCTCGCGGTGGCGGAGGAGCGGCTGCGCTTCGGCCGTGACCTGCACGACGTGATGGGCCGCAATCTGGCCGTGATCGCCCTCAAGAGCGAGCTCGCCGTGCAGCTGGCCCGGCGCGAACGCCCGGAGGCCGTGGAGCAGATGATCGAGGTGCAGCGGATAGCCCAGGAGTCCCAGCGAGAGGTACGGGACGTGGTGCGCGGCTACCGGCAGGCGGACCTCGCGGTGGAGCTGGAGGGCGCGCGCGGGGTGCTGAGCGCGGCCGGAATGGACTGCCGGGTCGACTTCCGGACCGATCGGGAGCTGGCCTCCGACGTCCAGTCGGCGCTCGGCTGGGTGGTGCGGGAGGCCACGACGAACGTGCTGCGGCACGGGGACGCACAGCGCTGCCGGATCCGGCTGACCGCACCGGACGCGGGACCGGTGACGCTGGTGGTGGAGAACGACGGGGCTCCCGAGGCCCCCGCCGGGCCTCCGGGCTCGGGGCTGGCCGGGCTGCGGGAACGACTCGCGGCCCTGGACGGGACTTTGCAGGCGGGCCCGGTCGGCGACGGCCGGTTCCGGCTGAAGGCGCAGATCCCGGACGCACGACTGGAAGAACTGGAGGTGCGGGCGTGAGCCCCGTACGCGTACTGCTCGCCGATGACGAGCACCTGATCCGGGGCGCGTTGGCCGCGCTGCTCGCGCTGGAGGACGACCTGATCGTCGTCGCGGAGGCGGCCTCGGGTCCCGAGGCGCTGGCGATGGCGCGGGCCCACCGGCCGGACGTGGCGGTGCTGGACCTGCAGATGCCGGGGGCGGACGGTGTGAGTGTCGCCACATCCCTGCGGGCCGAACTGCCGGGCTGCCGGACCATGATCGTGACCAGTCACGGCCGCCCGGGACACCTGAAGAGGGCCCTCGCGGCCGGGGTGCGCGCCTTCGCCCCGAAGACCGTCTCGGCGCAGCGGCTGGCCGAGCTGATCCGGACCGTGCACGCGGGAGGCCGCTATGTGGACCCGGAGTTGGCGGCCGACGCGATCAGCGCGGGGGACTCGCCGCTGACCGCACGGGAGGCGGAGGTGCTCGAACTCGCGGCGGACGGGGCACCGATCGCGGAGATCGCCGAGCGGGCCTCGCTGTCGCAGGGGACGGTGCGGAACTACCTGTCGTCGGCGGCGACCAAGCTGGGCGCGGAGAACCGGCACACGGCAGTGCGTCTCGCACGCGAGCGAGGTTGGGTATAGTAGTTCTCGCGTTACGGCGCACCTGCGGACATAGCTCAGTTGGTAGAGCACCACCTTGCCAAGGTGGATGTCGCGCGTTCGAGTCGCGTTGTCCGCTCTGTAACGAAGAAGCCCCCCGGTCCTCGGACCGGGGGGCTTCTCTCGTATCCCTAGGACCAGGACTGGCCGGTGAGGCGCTCGAAGGCCTCGATGTACTTGGCGCGGGTCCGGGCGACGACCTCCGCCGGCAGGGCCGGCGGCGGGAGCTCGCCCTTGCGGTCCCAGCCGGAGGCGGGGGAGGCCAGCCAGTCGCGGACGTACTGCTTGTCGTAGGAGGGCTGCGCGTGGCCCGGCTCCCACTGGTCGGCCGGCCAGAAGCGGGAGGAGTCCGGGGTCAGCACCTCGTCGGCGGCGACCAGGGTGCCGTCCTTCGGGTCGAATCCGAACTCGAACTTGGTGTCGGCCAGGATGATCCCGCGCTCGCGCGCGATGTCCCGGGCGCGGCCGTAGACGGCCAGGGTGGTCTGGCGCAGCAGCGCCGCCGTCTCGGCGCCGGCGGTGCGCGCGACCTCCTCGTAGGAGACGTTCTCGTCGTGCTCGCCGACGGCGGCCTTGGCCGCCGGGGTGAAGATCGGGGCGGGCAGCTCGGAGCCGTCCACGAGGCCCTCGGGAAGGCCGATCTCGCAGACCGTACGGGTCTCGTTGTACTCGGCGAGGCCGGAGCCGGCGAGGTATCCGCGGGCCACGCACTCGACCGGGACCATGTCGAGGTTGCGGCAGATCAGCGTGCGGCCGGCCCAGTCGGCGGGGGCGCCGGCGGGCAGGTCGGTGGAGATGACGTGATTCGGGACGAGGTCCGCGAGCTGGTCGAACCACCACAGGGAGAGCTGGGTCAGGACGCGGCCCTTGTCCGGGATCTCGGTGGGCAGCACCCAGTCGAAGGCGGACATGCGGTCGCTGGCGACCATGACGAGGCGGTCCTCCTCGTCGCGGTAGAGGTCGCGCACCTTGCCGGTGTGGAGGTGGACGAGGCCCGGAACCTGAACCGGCTCGGGCTTTTCGACGAATCCGGACACGGGGTCTCCCTGTGGTTCTGTATGAAGCGCACCCCGATTCTCGCGCACCTGCGTCCCCTGCCGCGGACAGGGGTCCGTGCTGCGGGTCGCTCGCGGGGTCGGCCGCGGGCTTCGGCAGCGGGGTGCGGTCGCCGGTTCCGTGGCCGGTTCGGTCGCGGGATTCGGTCCGGGATTCAGTCCGGGATTCAGTCGCGCTTGCAGATCCGGTCGAGGAGATTGGCCGTGGCCCGCTGCACCCGCTCGTCGACGTGTCCCGGGCGGTCGAGGGCCGGGGACCAGGCGAAGGTGCCGGAGGCGAAGACCAGGGCGCCGCTGGGCGCCCGGTAGAGAGAGGTCTCCTGGTGTCGGCGGTGGCCCTCGCTGTCGAGGTACGGGGAGTGCGCCAGCAGGATCCGGTCGTCGTGCTCGGGGAGCTGGGTGCGCGGGAAGTAGCGGTCGGCCTCCCCGGCGACCAGGCCGGGCAGCTCGTCGTTCTCGCCGGCGCCGGTGGAGTCCCAGAGCCAGTGCGTGGCGTTGCGCACGATCAGGGGGGCCGGTTCGGGCACCCGGCCCGCGTACTGGATGCCGAGCAGCTGCTGCTCGGGGCGGTCCACCTCGCGCCACAGGCTGGAGCGGCCCGGGCCGCGCCGTTTTCGGCAGGTGAGGAGCCGGTCGTCGACCCCGGAGGGGGACGGGCCGAGCTCGACCTGCCAGTACATGGTGTTGGCGGAGAGGAAGATGAGCGAGGTGCCGTGCCGGCGGGCGCGCTCCACGGTGCGGCGCATGGGGGCCGACCAGTACTCGTCGTGGCCGGGGAAGATCAGGCCCCGGTAGCGGGTCGGGTCGACGCGGCCGGCGTGCAGGTCGCGGGTGTCGGCGTAGGCGATGTCGTAGCCGTAGCGCTCGGCCCAGCGGATGAAGTCGTAGGCGTGTCCGACGTGCAGGGGCAGGCCCGCGCCCGCGTAGGGGCGGTCGAAGGACACGGTGACGGCCGCGTCCTGCTCGCCGAGCAGCCGGCCCTCCTCGTCCCAGGCGTGGTAGAGGCTGGCGCCGCTGCGGCCGTCCTCCGGATAGAGGTTGTAGGCCTGCCAGGTGATGTCCGGAAGCAGGAGCAGGAAGTCGGCGGGGTGGTCGTCGCGGACCGTGAAGGGGATGTGGGAGCGGTAGCCGTCGGCCGTGGTGAGGACGGCGACGTGCGCGCCGACGCTCCAGTAGGAAGGGACCTGGAGGCGCCAGGACAGCCACCAGTGGTGGCAGGAGACGGTCCGGTCGGCGGCGAGCGGGGCGGGCTGGACGATGCCGGCGAGCCGCGGACTCGTGGTGATCTTGGAGGCTCCGTCGCCGCCGTAGTGGCCGATCCGGTAGACGTCGACGGAGAACTGCTGGGGCGGGTCGACGGTGATGTGGAAGTCGATGGCCTCGCCGGGGGTCACTGCGCCGGTGGAGGCGAAGCCCTTGATCTGGCGGTGCACGTCGTCGGCGGTACGGGGGCCGCCGTTGCCGCGGGCACGGGGGATCTGGCCGGTACCGGCGGCCGCGGCGGCCGGGTCCACGTACCAGGGAACGACGTGGCCGGTGTCGTCGAAGTAGAGCTCACTGCCCCGGAACCAGGGCAGGGGGCCCTGTCCGAAAGGGTCGGTCACCGCGTGCGCGAGCGCACCTGACTCCCAACGCCGGATCTGGTCCGCACCCATAACCGCTCCCCTCCCTCGCTCCCCCGAACGGGCGTACATCGCCTCGGTGGGCGGCTCGTGGCCGATCCGAGGCGGCTTTTTCGCCAACCGCTTCAGGACACCCAGCCGCGACCGGTCCCAGCACATCACATAACGCACGCACTCCGTCACTGTTCGTCGCGAATTGACGGGATCGGAACATTGGCATCCGGTTGCCTGTACGGGCCGAAGGCCTCCGGGGGTCGTCGGGGGTGGCCGGGGAAGACTCCCGAGGGGGCGCCGCGCGACCCGGGCTCAGACCAGGCGGACCGGCTTCTCCGGGCGGACGCCGAGAGCCGAGAGCCAGTCCCGCAGCGGCTCCGGGTTCCCCTCCTCGACCAGGCACAGCACGCGGGGCGCCAGGTCGGAGCGGCGGTCACCGCCCACCAGCAGGACCGGCCCGTCGAGCCAGTCCAGGCCGGGGGCGGCCCCGGCCGAGTCCACGGCCGCGCAGCACACCATCGCCGTGACGTGGTCGGCCAGCAGGTCCCGGCCGCTGCGCGGCGGCTGGAGCGGGAAGAGCGGGACGGCGTCCGCGCCGCGCGCCTTCCCGGCGTCGCCGGCCGGTCCGGCCGCCCGCTCCTCGCGGGCCAGCTCACCGCTGATGCGGTCGGCCAGCGCCTCGCCGGGCGCGCCCTCGCCGCCGAGGTCCGTGAGGTAGCCCAGCACCCGCTCCAGGGTGGGCCTGGCGAAGCCGTCCGCGGTGGGCGGCGGGGAGTCGGCGGCAGCGAGCACGGTGGGGCCCGAGGAACCGGGCCGCGCCGCGGAACCGGCGGAACCGCTCGACGCGGCCGGAGCGGAGGGAGCGGAGGGAGCCGTGGCAGCCGTTGCGCCGGACGGGCCAGGCGGCCGACCCGCCGCAACGGCCAGGGCGTCCAGCGCCGCGTGCAGGCGGGCCGCCTCCGTGCGCCACTTGCGGTCCACGACCTCCTCCGGATACGCCGTCCAGTCCACCGGGGACCAGTGCGGACCTGCCTCGGCCGGACCTCCGTGGAAGAGCCGCGCGGCGAGCAGCGAGGTCGCCTCGTCGATCAGCCCGGGCTGCTCCAGCAGGTCACAGGCGGGGCGCTCGCCGAGCCGCGAGGTGAACCCCTCGGCCAGCCGGTCCCGCCGGGACAGCTCGGTCAGCGCGGAGACCACCCCGGCGTCGAGGTGCGCCGGCCAGCGGCCCATCCGCCAGGCGGGCAGCGCGACCCGGGTCAGCAGCCGGTCCCAGCCCGCGTAGGCGAGGCCGACCTGCTCCTGGGCGATGATGCGCAGCCCGTAGTCCACACCCTGTGCGCGCTCCGAGGCGGCCGCGGCCACCCCGCGCTCCATCTCGGTGGCGTCCGTCCGGCACAGCCGCAGCAGCAGCCGGGCCGGCGGGGCGATCCAGCCGAGGCCGCGCCGGCCGCCCACGTCCACGGCCGCGTCCAGGCCCCGTACAAAACCACGCGCGTCGGCTATGTCCGGGTGCGCGGAAGGGCCCGTACCGGCGACGACGGGCGCGAGGACCGCCCGTAGCTCCGCGACCCGCATCCACCACAGGAAGGGCGAGCCGATCACCAGCACGGGGGCGGCGCCCGGCGCGGACTCCGCTCCCGCGGGCCCGGCAGGTCCGGCCGCGCCGGCGCACGTACGCGCGGCACGGCGGCGGTGGGCCACGTGCGTGCGGTCCTCCAGCCAGCTGTCGCAGTCGGGCGTCAGGGCTATCGCGGAGGGCGGCGGCACGTCCATCCGGTCGGCCAGGTCCCGCACCAGCCGGTAGAGATCGGGCGCGGCGGCCTCCGAGAGCGGCACCGTCGGCGTCACGGCGGGGCTCGCCCGCAGCACCACGGCGGCGAAGGCACCGCCGACGAGCAGCACCAGCGCGGCGACCACGCACACGACAAGGGTCACCGCAGGCCAGGGATCACCGGCCAGCCGGCCCGTCGTCACGGCGGCGACCAGCACCACCGCGAGGGCGGCGGGCAGCAGCCCGACGGCCAAGGCCCTGCTGCGCACGCGCAGCACGGCCAGAGCGCGGGAACGCGCGGACGGCACGCTCGCTTCCATGATCGAACCGGTTCCGGACACGGCCGGACCTCACCCCCTCTGCCCTGCGGCGACGTTGCTCACTCCCCCACTCTGACACCCGCCACTGACATCGCAATGCCGGTGGGCCAAGTGCCGGAATGCTTGGCATCGCACCCTAGTTGGGGCACGCGCGGGCGTCAGGCAGACCGGGTGACGATCACCCGATGGAATGGCTTTGGGTAAAGGTGTATGCGTTCGAACGCGGCCGGATGCAGTCGCACGCGGACACGCCCGCGGGCCCGGGCGCACGAGGTGCGCACCGGGCCCGCGGGTCTGCGGAGCTGCTGGTCAGCGGCCCTGGGCCGCCTTGGCGGCAATATCCGTACGGTGCTGCGAGCCGTCGAGGCGGATGCGCGCCACCGCCTTATACGCCTTCGCTCGGGCCTGCGCCAGATCGGATCCGGTCGCCGTCACCGACAGCACGCGGCCGCCCGCGCTGACCACTGTGTTGCCCTCGCGGCGGGTCCCGGCGTGCAGCACGTAGGCATCGGGCTCGTCCTCGGCGGCCACCTCGAGCAGACCCTCGATCGGGTCCCCGGTGCGGGGGGTCTCGGGGTAGTTGTGGGAGGCGATGACCACCGTGACGGCCGCGTCCTCGCGCCAGACGAGCGGGGGGACGACGTCCAGGGTGCCGTTGGCCGCGTTCAGCAGGACGCCCGCGAGGGGGGTGCGCAGCCGGGCCAGGACCACCTGGGTCTCGGGGTCGCCGAAGCGGGCGTTGAACTCGATGACCCGGGTACCGCGGCCGGTGATCGCGAGGCCGGCGTAGAGCAGCCCGGAGAAGGGGGTGCCGCGCCGGCGGAGCTCGTCGACGGTCGGCTGGAGGACCAGCTCCATGACCTCGTCGACCAGCTTCGGGTCGGCCCACGGCAGTGGCGAGTACGCGCCCATGCCGCCGGTGTTGGGCCCCCGGTCGCCGTCCAGGGCGCGCTTGAAGTCCTGCGCCGGCTGGAGCGGGACCACGGTGACGCCGTCGGTGATGGCGAAGAGGGAGACCTCGGGGCCGTCGAGGTACTCCTCGATGACCACGCGGTCGCAGGCGAGCGCGTGCGTACGGGCGGCGGCCAGGTCGTCGGTGACCACGACCCCCTTGCCGGCCGCGAGGCCGTCGTCCTTGACCACGTACGGGGCGCCGAAGGCGTCGAGGGCCTCGTCCACCTCTTCGGGGGTCGTGCAGACGTAGCTGCGCGCGGTCGGTACCCCGGCCGCGGCCATCACATCCTTGGCGAAGGCCTTGGAGCCCTCGAGCTGCGCCGCCTCGGCGGACGGGCCGAAGACGGGGATTCCGGCCGCGCGCACGGCGTCGGCGACACCGGCGACCAGCGGGGCCTCAGGGCCGACGACGACCAGGTCGGCGGCGAGTTCGGTGGCGAGAGTGGCGACGGCGTCGCCGTCGAGGGGGTCGATTGGGCGCAGCGTGGCCACGTCGGCGATGCCGGCGTTGCCGGGAGCGCAGTACAGCGCGGAGACGGCGGAGTCGAGGGACAGAGAGCGGCACAGGGCATGTTCGCGGGCGCCGCCGCCGATGACGAGGACCTTCACGCTGCTCAGCCTAGCCGGGACGGCGCGCTCACCTTCGTGCGGCCACCCAATCAGGGCCTGCTACTCATTTGGATATTCCTCTACAACCGTCGCTCCGAGCTCACGCACGATCAGGTCGTGTCCGGTCAGGGCGCTCTCGACGAGGTCGGGATCGTCCTCCTCCGCGAAGTCGTCCTCGGGGGCCACCGGCGGGGGCGCCTGCTGGGCGGGGGGCTGCGGGGCGGGAGGCGACTGCTGGGAGTGCTGCTGCGCCGGGTACTGCTGGGCCGGCGGGGCCTGCGGGGCGGAGGACTGCTGCTGCGCAGGGGGCGGCGGGCTGTAGGCGGGGGCGGGCGCGGCCGGGGCCCCGTACGAGGAACCGTACGGCGCGGTCTGGATCGGGGCCGGGGATCCGCCGCCGATGACCGCCTCGATCCTCCAGTTGACCTGGAACTGCTCGGCCAGAACCGCCTTCAGCACGTCCTCACTGCCGCTGCTGGCGAAGTTGTCGCGGGCACCGACATTGGGGAAGCCCAGCTGGAGGGTGGTTCCGTCGAAGCCGGTGACCTGGGCGTTCTGACTGAGCAGGATCCAGGTGAAGCGGCGACGGTTCTTGACGGCCTCCAGCACGCCGGGCCACATCGCCTGCACCTGCCCGGCTCCGGCGGCCATACCGGGGGAGGGGGCGGCGGCCGCGGGAGCCGGCGCGGGCGCGGCGGCCGGGGCGGCAGGAGCGGGGGCGGACGTCGGTGCGGACGCACTGGGCCAGGCACCGGCGGCAGGAGCCGCGGGGGCCTGAGCGGGCGCCGGAGCCGCGGCGGCCACGGCTCCCGGCCAGGCGCCGGGGGAACCGCTGCCGGGCTGCGCGGCCCCGGGCCAGGCGCCGGGGGCGGGAGCCGAAGGAGCCGCAGGCCCGGCGGCCGGAGCAGGCGCGGGGGCCACGGGCGCGGCAGGAGTGGGCGCGGGCGCGGCCTGAACCGGCTCGGCAGCCGGCACCCCGGCGGCGGCGCGCACGGCAGCCACACCCCCACCGGGACCGGCGGGCGCCATGGGATGCGCCTCGGGCCCGGGTACGTAGCCCAGGGCGGGCCCCGCGACCGGCGGCGCGGCGAAGGCCGCGGCGGCGCCGCTGCGCTCCAGGCGGTCGAGCCGGGCCTGGAAGGACCGCTCGTCGTCGAAGGCGGCGGGCAGCAGCACCCGGGCGCAGATCAGCTCCAGCTGCAGCCGGGGCGAGGTCGCCCCGCGCATCTCGGTGAGACCGGTGTTGACCAGATCGGCGGCGCGCGAGAGCTCCGCGGCCCCGAACACGGACGCCTGGGCCTGCATCCGCTCCACGACGTCGGCGGGGGCGTCGATCAGCCCCTTCTCCCCGGCGTCCGGCACGGCGGCCAGGATCACCAGGTCGCGCAGCCGCTCCAGCAGGTCGGCGACGAACCGGCGCGGGTCGTTCCCGCCCTCGACGACCCGGTCGACGACCTCGAACGCGGCCGCCCCGTCCCCGGCGGCGAAGGCGTCCACGACGGAGTCGAGCAGCGAACCGTCGGTGTAGCCGAGCAGGGAGGTGGCCATGGCATACGTCACACCGTCGTCGGCGGCGCCGGCGAGCAGCTGGTCCATGACGGACATCGAGTCACGCACGGAGCCGGCGCCGGCGCGCACGACGAGCGGCAGCACGCCGTCCTCGACCTTGGCGCCCTCGCGGCCGCAGACCTCGCCCAGGTAGTCCCGCAGGGTGCCGGGCGGCACGAGCCGGAAGGGGTAGTGGTGCGTCCTGGACCGGATGGTCCCGATCACCTTCTCCGGCTCCGTGGTGGCGAAGATGAACTTGAGGTGCTCCGGCGGCTCCTCGACCACCTTCAGCAGGGCGTTGAAGCCCGCCGAGGTGACCATGTGGGCCTCGTCGATGATGTAGATCTTGTAGCGGCTGGCCGCCGGCCCGAAGAAGGCCTTCTCGCGCAGGTCACGGGCGTCGTCCACACCACCGTGCGAGGCGGCGTCGATCTCGATGACGTCGATGGACCCGGGCCCGTTCCTGGCCAGGTCGCGGCAGGACTGGCACTCCCCGCAGGGAGTGGGGGTGGGACCCTGCTCACAGTTCAGGCACCGGGCGAGGATGCGCGCACTGGTGGTCTTGCCGCAGCCGCGCGGCCCGCTGAACAGGTACGCGTGATTGACCCGGTTGTTTCGCAGGGCCTGCATCAGCGGTGCAGTGACATGCTCCTGCCCGATGACCTCGGCGAACGACTCGGGGCGATAGCGGCGGTACAGCGCAAGGGACGACACGTATACGAGGTTATCCGGGCCCACCGACATCAGCGGCCCGCCGATGCCCCAGGAGACCGCCCGGAACGCAAAGCGCCCCCCACGCACCCGCCAGAGCCCACTTACCCTTGCTGCCTTCCGGCCCTGGGGGAATTGGGTGAGATAGCGCCACGTGAGGGGCTGGCCCCACCCTAGCGGATGGAAGCCCCCGGAATCGAGCCGGACCCCGACCCGACCTCCGCCCGACGATCACGTTCGCGAGCACCCCTCAACGTCTTGTATTGTTTGCGGCGGAGGATTCGCCTAGTGGCCTAGGGCGCACGCTTGGAAAGCGTGTTGGGGGCAACCCCTCACGAGTTCGAATCTCGTATCCTCCGCCATTGCTCTCACCGGGCAATACGTCGAAGAGCCCCACCGCTTGCGGTGGGGCTCTTCTTCGTTCCTCAGACCTCGTTGTCCTGGTCTTTGTCCACAAGGACCCTCTCCGAGGGGCCCCAGATGGCCTCAGCGATCTTCTGCGCCACGTCCTTCAGCATGGCGTCGGGCACGTGCAGGTACCGTGCGCGCATCCGTGCAGACGTCCCCGGCTCCCAGCCCATGATCTGGTCGATGACCCGGTCCGGAACCCCCAGCAGCATGAGCACGGTCGCGGCGGTGTGCCGTGCGTCGTGCAGGCGCGCATCCCTCACCCCCGCATCTCCGATGAGCTTCTTCCAGTCGTGGTAGTCCGTGTTCGGGCTGAGCGGACCGCCGAGCGGCTTGGTGAACACGTACTCGGACTCAGTCCACAGGTCGCCGGCCGCCTTCCGCTCGCGTGCCTGCACCACCTTGTGCGCCCGGAGCATCCGAACCAGAGGGCCCGGCAGGGGCACCGCACGCCGCCCCGCGCGCGACTTGGTGTTCTTCGTCTCGCGCCGCACCTGGCTGCGCAGGGGGCAGTACCCGGCCTTCCGGCCGCACGGATCGGCTTCCTTGCATCCGTGCGCGTACTTCGGCCGCAGCCGGTTCCGGCGCAGCTTCAGGTACTCGTTCTCCAAATCCACGTCGGCCCATCGGAGCCCCAGCGTCTCCCCCTGCCGCAGGCCGAGCGCGAGGGCGAGCATCCAGCGGGCGCTGTTGCGGCGCTTGTTCACCTCGATCAGCAGGCTTTGGATCTCCTCGACCGAATACGGCTCGATCTCGTCTTCGGCCTCCTCCACCCTCGGCGGCTTGGCCAGCGCGGCGGCGTTCTTTGCCGCGTGGCCGCGCCGTACCGCCTCGCCGAGGGCCGTACGCGCGGTCCGATGGGCCTGGTGCGCCGTGGCGGGCTTGCTGCCCTTCGCCTTCATCCGGCGGTAGAGGCTCTCCAGGTGTTCCGGCTCCAAGCGGTCAATCCTGTGCCTGCCGATACCGGGAACGAGGTGCACCCGGACGGCCACCTCGTAGCCGTCGTAGGTGTTCTCGCTGACGACTTCCTTGGCGATGTTCTCGACCCAGTGCCACAGCCACTTTTCGACCGTCCACAGCTTCCCGGGCTGCTGGGCAGTCCCCTGGTCGCGCTGCTTCTCCAGCCGCTTTACCTCCTCCATGAGGAGATCCTCTGTAGTCCGGGTGATGTGCCTCCGGTACGGCTCGCCGTTGTCCCGGTAGCCCATCGGGACTCTGGCGTGCCAGCGGCCGTCCTTCCCGAAGTAGATCGAGGTTTCGCCGTTGGCTCGGCGGGTGCCCTTCTTGCTCTTCTCTGCCACAGGCAGACTCCTGTCTCAGGTGGGTCGGGACGGCGGGCTGCCCTACGCGGCGCCACCGTCTCGACGTCGTCAAGCCGCGTGCTGGGTGGTGCGGAGACGAGTCACGTACTTGGCCGGCGCATCAACCGGGACCCTGCGGAGTCCGCCGATCAAGACGGACTCCAGTGCGCCGGTGCGGATGAGCGCAAAGCAGGTGGTTCTGCCGACGCGGAGTCGGCGGGCAGCTTCTTCGACGGTCAGCAGCACCAGCGTTGGATCTGCCGCGTGGGACGCGGCGACATGGGTGTCGTGCATGGGCTCGCTCCTTGGCGGGCCGCCACAGAAACCACGAAATACACAGAAAGACGGGGCAGGGCCGCTGACCTGCTCGAACGGTGGGGTTGAGGCCCGTGGGTGGGCTGCCACAGAAAGGGCGGGAAGTCCCACAGAAATAAGGGGGCCGGGGTGGGCGCCTATTTCTGTGGTTCTTCTGCGGGTTTCTGTGGCGGCCGCCTGGGCGTGCTCGTTGAGGGCGTTCACGCAGGTCAGGGCCCTGGTGGGGCTATTTCTGTGATTCTGTGGTTTCTGTGGCGGGGTTCAGAGGGTGGGTTCGCTCAGCTGGGGGTGGATGAGGTAGCGCGGGGACGGCGGCCGGCCCCTGCCTCCGGTGCGCTGGGTGGCCTGGCAGCGGACGTACCCGTGGTCTTCCAACAGGTCCAGCGCGGGGTCCAGATCAGCGACGGTGGGGAACTCGGAGCGGGAGAGTTTCACCATGAGGTCGCGCTTGCTGACCTCGCTCCACTTCTGGGTGCGCAGCAGCTCCAGTACGGAGTGCGCGCGGGAGGCGGTGTGGTCAGCGCCCATGAGGTCGAAGACTGCGAGGGCGTGGACGGTGAAGTAGTCCGAGAGCTTGACCGCGTCGTGCATGGTGTCGGCGGTGATGGGCTGGGTGTGCCCGTTCTCGGTGTGCGTGGCCAGGTGCAGCAGTCCCGCGAGGCGGCAGGTCGCACCGCCGAGTTTCGCGGCCCAGTTCCTGATGTGCCCGAGGTCCCCGCCGCGCTTGCGCAGCCGCGGTTCCTGTCGCCGCTCGTAGGCGGCCAGCCCTTCGTTCGCCTCCGGGGTGAGCTGGAGAACGGCCGGATCGGTCCAGCCCGCGAGGGACATCGTCAGTGCGGTGACGCGTTCCTCGTAGGTGTCGGCTACGTCCTCGGAGAGGGGTTCGGGGAGGACTTCCCGGTAGCCCACAAGGTCTTCGGGCAGGGAGTACAGGAACCGCCCCAGCAGTCCCCTGTCCCCAGCGCCTTTGATGCGGCTGATGTCCTCCAGAACCGAGGGCTGGACCGTCTGCCCCATGGTGAGGGCGGGGGCTTCGATGAACTCTTCGCGCCCCCGGCGGTCGACGCGCAGCCGGTCGCCGGCCTGGCCCTTGAGGAAGACTTCCATGTTGGGGGTGCCGGAGTAGCGTCCGGCGATGATGTCGAAGATGCCGCCCTCGGCGGACATGACCGAGAGCCTGCCGCCCTGTTCCGCCAGCAGTGAGGCGATGACCTCGGGCGTGGCGTCATCCGCCAGCAGACGGGGTTTGGTGGGCACGACGATGGACTCCGCGACCTGCGCGAGGCCGATGGCCTCCGCCACGAGCTGCTCACGCTTGTCCGACTCCGCGCGGGCCGCTTTCGCGGCTGCGCTGTCCGCGACTTCCTTGGCAAGCTTCGCGGTGAGCTCGGCCTCGATGATCGCTCCGGCCGACGCTGCCGCAAGCAGCGCCTCGCACTTATAGAGCGGGTTGGTCATCAGGGCGAACACCGCTGACTTCCGGCTGCCCGGGGGCAGGGCCATGACGACGAACACGTTGACCGGCTCGCGCCACCGGCCTCGGACGTGAACCACCGCGCGGCCCCCGGCGGCCGTGGAAAGAACCGCCAGGGCCAGCGAGGCGGCAGCGTCCACGGACGTCTGCGTCTCCTCCGCCACACCCCGCACGAAGTCACCGAGCCAGGCCGGGAAGACCTCGGTGGGGAACGTCGGCAGTTCGCGGCGGGCGATGAGCGGGACCGGCTCCTCCCACGGTGCTGCGGCTGCCTGCTGAGCGTCCAGAGCCTCGAACCCCGCCCACAGCTCGCTGCTGTCCACGGGCTGAGTGGTCATGCAGCCCCTCCCAGGGTGTTGCGGGCGCTGCGCTGGATGCCGTCGCGGATGCTGGCCGCGACGCGGGAAGGCGCGAGGCCTTCCGGCGCGGCGGCGGTGAGCGCGTCGGTGACTTCCGTCTCCGTGAGAGCCCCTGCGGTGATGAGGCGGCCGAGGGCGTAGGCCGCGTTGTAGAGGGTCGTGTTCTGGGCGCCGGTGGCAGCAGCCTCAACCTTGGCCACCTCACCGTTCAGCGCGGCCGTGGCATACCGGTCCGCCTTGCCGATGCGGGCGCGGAGCACGGCAACGGGGACCGGGGCGGGTGCGGACGGCGTGACGAGCAGGTCACAGAGCCACGTGGGGAGACCAGCCGGGGGCGCGTCGTGAATGATCTCGTACGAGCCGGTGCCCACGGTGCTGCCGGCCGCGACCACGTACCCGCCCCAGGCTCGCGTATCAACCTTCCAGCCCAGGCGTCCTGCACTCCCACGTAGCTGCTTTTCGGCGGGGGCGGTGAAGTACAGGTGCTGTCCGCCGCGGCGGGTACGCACCGTGAACGTCTCGGTCGGCATCCGCTCACCGGCGCGCTCGCAGATCATCGCGAACACGTCCAGGCCATCGGTCGCCCCCGCCCATTCCCGGGGCGCGGGTCCGTCGTCGTCCTTGGGAAGGTCGAGGTCCACCACGAGGAGTCCGGCGGGGCCGGTGGCGATGCCAACGTTGTAGGGGGCCGCCTGCCAGCACGCGGTGATGCTCTCGGGGTCGAGGGTGGCGCGCTGTTCGGGGGTGCGGTGACCATCCGTGCAGCGGCCCGTACGGGGGCAGTTGCGTTCGGGGTGTCCGGCGGGCCGCTTGTCTCCGGGGCGGAGCGGGAAGACGGGCCAGCCGCGCTCGGCGGCGGCTAGAGCTGCGCTGAGCAGTCGGGGGGTGGGGGTTGGTGTCATGCTGGGGTGCTCCTGTTTCTGCGAAGGGACTGGGCAACCGGGGCGGTCGCGGTCTTTGGAGAGAGGCGACCGCCCCGGGCACAGCTACAAGTCGGTGAGCGCGGCGGTGGGGATTTCGTAGACGTCGATGACGTCCTTCACGCCGTGCCAGCGGCCCGGGGTGTAGTGGATGTAGGCGACGTGCAGCGGGATTCCGTCACGGCCGATGAAGGCGTAGACGTTGACCGCGTCTACGTTCTTGGGGCTCTTGCGGGCGCTGCGGATGTGGGACAGGGCCGCGACCACGCTGACGCGCTCGGGCCGGTAGCTGAGACCGTCGACCTGCGTGTGCATCGTCGGGTGCTGCGTGGTGCTCAAGGCGGGACTGGAACTCAAGGTGTCTCTCCTCAGTGGTGGTGGAGCCAGAGGGCGTATTCCTGGCGGACGTAGCCGCGGGGGTCTGCGGCGCGGGGGCCATCCACGTGGTCGATCTCGATGAGCCGCCGGGCCGCTTCGGTCGCGCAGGTCCCCGCGTCGCCGCCGACGGGGTCGTCGTCGGTGAGGGCGATGCGGTCCAGGAGCGCGGCCTTACGGAGCCAGAACTCCCGGACGCGGATGCCGCTGTGGCAGTCGCGGGCCCCGCGCACGGTCCAACCGATCTCGCTCATGACGCTCGGCGCGGTGGCGTATGCCGCCTCGGGCCCGGTCACCAGCCCCTCCCCTCGACCGAGGGGAGTTCGGGCAGTCCCGCGTCCGTGAGGGCCTGCGGGCTGAAGCCGGGGAGGCCGGCGCGGGTGATGAGCGCGCTGGCGAGCTGCTCGGCGTAGACGGCGCCGGAGCGGGCTACCTCGATCTGTGCTCCGGCACGCAGCGCTTCGACACGCTCGACGTGCGCGTGGACTTCGCGGCGGCCGTCGGTCTGCCACTCGTGCGCGACTTCCTCGCGGCGGTCGGTGCGCCAGTAGCGGGCGGCCAGGCCGTAGGCCACGGCGGTGGCCAGGGCCCACAGCAGCACGGGGAGGGAGAGGCCATCGGCGTATCCGGCGACTCCGGCCAGGGCCAGCCCGCCGGACGCGGCGAAGGCAGTTCCGGCGATGACGCTGCCGCCGGAGTGGTTGCCAGCCGAGAAGGCGCCGGCCGTCGCGGCCCCGGCGGCGAGCACGACCATGAGGGCCGCATTTCCGACGGAGTGTTCGGCGCCGTTGGCGTTCCAGATCCGGCCCAGGATCAGGACCGTCGTGGTGGCGAGGGCGGGGGCTGCCTTGGGGGCAAGGTCGAGGGCCCAGTGCCGGTAGGTGATGGGCTCGCTCATGACTGGCTCCCCAGGTCCGTAACAGCGTTGACGACAGCGGTGGTGAGTTCGTTGATGGGGCCCGACGCTCCGGTGGAGGCGAGGAAGAAGCCGAACATCATGGCGATGAACGCGGAGCCGTAGCCGAGGGTCTTGGAACGGAGCAGGAAGAACAGGACCAGGCCGAACAGGAAGACGAGCGAGACGGTGATGGCCATGGGGTTATCCCTTCGGGACGAACGTCTTGCGCGGGGCGGGGGTGGCGTCGCGGTAAGTGCGAAGCCAGAGGTTGTAGAGCTGGCGGCCGGTGCGGATCCGCTTGCCGTGGCCGTCGCAGCGGCGGCAGTGCTTGCCGCGCTTGAGACGGCCCTTGCGGTCGGTCTTCATCGCGTAGCCGAAGCCCTTGCACTTGCGGCAGGTCCCGAACGGGCTGGACGCACACTTGCTGACGTAACCGAGAGTGATGATGAGCAGGCAGGCACTAGCAAGGAGGATGGAGCTCATGGGGTGCCTTCCGGGCAGGGTTTCCGGTGTTTTCGCAGGTCGGCTGCTAGGTGCGAGATCGCTGATGGGGAGCGGTTCGGGGTGCTAGCGAGGGTGCTAGACCTAGCAGCGATGGCCGCTAGGTCTAGCAGCGGTGCGCGTCAGCTCCCGGACCACCTGCTGTCACGGAGGGTGATGGCGGTGCTGATGTCGGCGCGGGCGATACCGCGGCGGGTGGTGCCCTTGCCGGCAGTGGTGGAGCCCCACACGTCCTGCGCCGTGATGCCGTGCGGCTTCAGGTTGGTGGTGACCGTTTCGGCTTTCCAGCCGGTGTAGACCTCGGGGCGGAGCGAGGCGAGGCGGGCGGCGACTTTCTCGTTCCAGACCTTGTCCTCATCGGCCGGCACGACCCTGAGGATGTCGGCGAGGAGGTCGAAGGATGCTTCGCCGCTCTCGGGTTCTTGGCCGATGGCGTGGCCGGTGACGTTGCCGTACTCCTCGCGCATCCGCCGGGCCCGCACGACGACCTGTTCGGCTCCGAGCGCGTCCACGAACGCCGAGGCCACGATGCGCGGGTCATCGCCCTCACCGGCCATCCAGCAGATGCCCCGGTCGGTGCGGGAGAACATCGTGGCCCGGTACCCCGCCTTGTACATCGAGGTACCGAGGACCATGTCGTTGGCGGGCTGGCCCATGACCTTGAGGCAGAACCGCAGCACCGCGTTGGCGGAGATGCCGGTGGGCAGGGACTTCGCGTCGGGGCGCTGGGTGCCGAACAGGGTGACCATGCCGAGGGCGGGGCCACGCTTGCACAGGTCGGTTGCGATCTCTTCGAGTTCCTTGCCGTACTTCTCGTGTTCGAAGGGGACTTGACACTCATCGAATCCGGCGACGATCGGGTGCAGCCCGAGGGACTTGTCGTTGGCCAGGTCAGCGGTCACCTTCGACTCCGGGCAGCGCGAGCGCGGCAGCGATTTGATGACCTTCGCCCGGCGGCGCAGCTCCAGGCGCAGTTCCCGCAGCGATTCGAGGACGTAGAGGATGTCCTCGTCCTCGTCTCCGGCCCGGTAGCGGTGGCAGACCGGTTCCAGCGCGCCGAAGTCGCCGGTGCCCTTGAAGTCGAACGCGTACAGCTGTGCACGCGGGTCGAGTGCTGCGATGAGCAGGAACAACCGCATCAGGAACGTCTTGCCCATACGGGGAATCGAGCCGACGACGACCGAGGCGAACATGAGGGTGACTGCGACGTCGGCCATGCGCTGGTCGTTGCCGAAGACGACCGGCCTGAACAGGTCCACCTGCCCCGACTTCAGCAGCGGCCACGCGGGCTTCTTCGTCTCGTTCATGGGCTTGTCGCCCACCCACAAGATGAGTCGTCCTTCGTGCTCGGTCGGGTCGGCCGAGGGCCACACCGAGCCGACTTTGCGGCGCAGGCCGGAGGCGAGCGGCTTGCGGGCCTCCATGATGTCTTCCGGGGTGACGCCCCAGGGAAGGTCGAGGTCGGCGCGGTAGCCGGGCCCGTCCCGGGTGATCTCCGAGGTGAAGCGCAGGCCGTTCATGTCGCCGCCCTTCTTGATGGCGGCCGACAGCTTCGCGTTGCCGATGTTGTCCAGTGCCCGGAGCACCAGCGTCCCGGTCAGCTTCTGGAGTTCCGTCTTGAGGACGGCCGGCCCGATCACGGGCTGATCCTTCGGGGCTCCCCAGAAACCGGCGGCGAGCACAGCAGCCGAAGCCAGGACCGTGAGCCAGCCGGGGGCCATGACGTACATAGTCAGCGCGAAGCCGGTACCGAAGATCAGCGCGACCACGGTGACCAGCGTCCTCAGGCGTACTCGGCTGTCGCGCTGGCGCGACAGCTTCAGGTACTCGGCGGTGTTCTCCCTGTAGACCTCGTACGCGCGGAGCGGGGCCGCTTCGGCGTCCCACACCCAACTGTTGGTGTCGCGGACCAGCCGGGCCATGCCGCGCGGGGCATGGAGACCGAGCTGCAGCGCGTACCAGGGGGTGCGGATGCCGTGGAAGGCGGTGGCGTAGAACGCGTTGCTCGTGGCGCGCTGCGTGGTGGAGACGAACCCCGGCTTCGACTTCAGCCAGGAAGGGATGATCGGGAGCCGCTTGTAGGTCGTGATGCCGGGGGGCGGCAGGTCCGGGGAGTCGACCGGCCGCAGCCGCGGCGACTCCTCTTCGTCGTCGTACCGGTCGGCCGGCGGGGCGGCCGGTGCCGGGACGGTGGGGCGCTTGGTGGTGATGTCGAAGACTTCGGCGCCGGGGCGCTCAAGGTCTTCGGCCTGGTCTGTGGCGTAGATGTCAGACACGGTGGTCTGCTCCCTTGTAGCGGTGGGCTGATGGAGGTTCAGGCGACGCGCTGTTCTTCGGGGTAGGCGCAGGGCACGCACATGCCGAGCGAGGCCGGGATGACGTATCCGGCGTCGGTGGAGCACTCGGGGCAGGTACGGCGGGCGAGCATCGCCAGAGCGAGCGCGCTCCACTTGCGGGAGGTCATGGGCCGCACGGGCTTGGCCAGCTCGATCAGGTAGAGGTAGGCCACCAGCGGCCCACGCCGGAACCGGGCCCGCAGCAGCTGCGCCGCGATCGGCTGGCCACCGGGCCGCAGCCCTTCTGCGCGAAGCTGCCGGCGGGTGGCCATGCCCTCAGGGGCCAGGCGCCACGGGTAGGTGGGTATCCCGAACCGGGCCCCGTCCGGGTCGAAGCATTTGCCGTACGTCAGAGCCCCCATCAGGCGGCCGCCTGTTCGGCGCGCTCAGCCTTGAGCGTGTCTCGCAGGAGACGGCCGTTGGCGGACGATGTACGGACCGCCTTACGGATCGCCTCAGCTGTCAGCTCGGCGTCGGACCAGTTGCTCGTGACCGACCGGGCCTCATCGAGCAGCTCATCCGAACCGCGCGTCGGCCGGTCCGTGCGGGCCGACTTCGGCACCCGACCGGTCGCCCGACGCGGAGCCGACTCCACAGCAGCAACCGCCTTCACCGGAGCCAACTGAGGAAGCTCGACCGGGTCGACTACCGGAACCGACTCGGGCAGCTTCACCGGCGCGATGACCGGCATCGGGTCGGCCGACTCGGCAGCCATGAGTTCGGCCGTCGCGGTCGGGGCCTCGGCGGTCGACTCGTGCAGGTCAGACCCCAACCGATCTATGGTGAACTCTGATGTTTCATGCTGGTTTGTGGATGTGGTGAACATGGCGGCCAGGGCGGCATCTGCGCCGCTGGTGAGACGCTCGCGCTGGACGTCCAGGAGTCGGGCGCCCAGTGAGGCGTCCCCCAGGCCGACTTTCCGGGCCAGTCGCCACGACGTCTGGTCGGACCGCTTGCGGACCCACGACCACGGGTGGTTCGCGGCGCGGGCCCGGTGGTAGGCCAGCGCCCGAACCACGTTCGCCGCTTTGGCTTCTGCCTCGGCGTCGTGGCCGTCCTGGTGGACGACGATCCGCCGGGCCAGGAACGCTATGCCCTCGGCTGCGACGCACATGCCCATCGGGGTCACGGCGTAGATGACGGTGCGGCCCGGGTCATCGGCAGCCATCGCCGCCATCACCGATGCGGCGGCCGGCAGAGCCCACAACCCGAGCCGGATGACACGGGGTGAGGACTGCCCCAGCATCGTCAGCCCGAGCAGCACGAGGGCCAGAACGGCGGTCGCACCCTCACCGGCCGCCACCGCGCCCAGCGCCGTGCCCGAGCCGTACGCGCGGCTGATGTTGCTGTAAGTACCCACCCCACCGGCAACGCCGGTGGCGAGCATGGGCACAAACGCGGCCGTCAACACGACCTTCTGCACCGTGGTCAGGGCCTTGCGGGTCTCCATCACGCCGCCTCCCCACGGGTGCCGGGGCGGCCGTCGCGGCGACCGTTGACCGTCGCCCGTTCCGGGGCGCAGCCGAGGGCTTGCATCCATGGGGTGCCGGTGCGCTTGGCCCGGTACATCTGCTCATCGGCCACACGCAGCAGCTCGGGCAGGTCCGCCCGGTCCGTACGCGGGTTGAAGCGGACCACGCCGATCGCAGCGCTGATGGTCAGCGAGTGTCCCCCGACGTCTACCGGCTGCTCCAGCCGAGCGGTCAGGCTGCTGAGCGTCTCGGTGAGCTGGCTCTCGCTGTAGGCGGGAGCCACGGCGGCGAACTCGTCGCCCCCCAAGCGCCCGACAACAGCCGAGTTGTTGAGCGCCCACTCGCGCAGCCGCTCGCCAACGGCGCGGATGACCGCGTCCCCGGCGGCGTGGCCGTAGGTGTCGTTGATCTGCTTGAACTTGTTGAGGTCGATCAGGCAGACCGCCCTCGGCCTGATCGTCGACAGCCAGCGCCGGGCCGCCTCGGTGAATCCGTCCCGGGTCAGCAGCCCGGTGAGCGGGTCGCGGCGTGCAGCCGCGATCCGGTGCCACATCCACAGGCTGTGAACGGACCAGCCGGATGCCAGGGGAAGCGCTGCGGACAAGGCCGCCATGGTGTGACTCATGCCGCACCGCCCGGCATCGGGCGGTTGGTCAGACCGGTCAGGTCGGCAATCTCGGCCCCGGTCAGAGCGTCCCGCTCGTCCATGGCCTTCGCCACGGTGGTGATCTCATCCCACAGCCGGTGCATCCGGGCCACGGCCATGGCCTGCACGGCAGCCCAGGACTTACCGCCCTCGGGCGTGTGGTCTCGTCCGAGGTGGTAGCCGTTGGCGGCGAGCACGTCGATGGCCAGCTCACGGTCATGGTCAGCGGCGCAGGCCGCAGCCCGCTCCGGGGTCCACAGCCCCTCAACCCGCAGGAAATGCAGGCTCGCCAGCTCCCCAGCCGCGCACTCAGCCGCGAACTCCCACGGGTCGACGTCGTGCGCCTCGTGGTCGGTCCGGCCGGTCACCGACCAACCGCCGGGCCGCTCCCAGGCGATCACCTCACTTTTGACGATGTGCATGCCGCACGCCATCGACAGCACCGCGTGCCCGGCCTCGTGAAAGGCCGTGTTCAGACGGGACTGCCCGTAGCTCAATGCCATCTCGACCACGGCACGCGGGTTGCCCTTGTGGTCCAACAGCTCTTCCTGCTCCGGGGCCTGGTTCCTCATGCCGCTTCCCCCATCCAGGAGGAACGGCCGGCGTCACGGGCAGCGCCCCGCAGGAAGGGGATGGTGCGGGTGAGCGCGTCGGCGTAGAGCGCGTCCCACGCGGCGATCTCATCGCCGCCCTCACCGAGGGCCGCCAACTCGGCGATGACCTCGCGGGCCACCGTCTCACGGGCCGCACGCTCCTGGGCCGTCTCCGGGGCGAGCGGGCCCCGGAACAGGTCCCGGTCCAGCCCGAGCGGCAGTTCGTCGAAGCCGAGGGCCAGCTCCTCGAACTCGGCGGGGTTCACGATCTGGTGGTTACCGATGTACGAACGCATGTGGATCTCTCCTGATCAGCGAAGGGAACCGGGGCGGTCGCGGTCTTTGGAGAGAGGCGACCGGCCCCGGGGGTGAAGCCCGTACTCGCGGCTCCCCTCAACCCCGCCCGTACTGGACGGGCAGGGCGGGCAACCGGCCGCAGCGCGAACGCCGCGGAAGGTGGAGAGGCCGAGCGAGCGGCACCGGACGGAAGTCCGGGGCCGCCTCGCGTGGCGGTTGAGCGGTGACGCGAAGGGCAAGGCCGCCGCACCGGTCCAGTGCGGCGACCGCCGAGGGTCTTAAGCGGCTCACGGCAGCTCCTCTGTAGGTGGCCAATGTCTGTGGGAGCGGGCTTCACCCGGTTCCGCTCGATCCGGAGGCGGTCCCTGTCTCCGGATGTCGTGGCGGCCCAATGTCGGCCGGGTGGTTCTTTAGAGCCGATGGCGTGTCCCCCTGCTGGGGTGTGGGGCCCGGTTGTGACGCGGGCCCGTTCTCGGTCGGCTGGTCTCCACTCGCCTCGGCTGGTGCGGTCACGGCCGTCGTGCTGCGGTGGATCACGCTGTGGAGTTGTCAGCGGTGCATTCGCGCAGCTCAGAGCAGCCCAAAGAAGGCCCCTCTGGAGTCGTTGATCAGCACTTGGGCCGCCGTTTCCGGGGCGCCGTGCTTGTTGACAAGCCTCTCCGCGTTGGGTGCCGAAATCGAATGACGGCTTGTCATATGAGGCCCACCACAGATGTGTTGGCCTCACGACAAACATGGTGCACCTAGTGCACCATGTTGGCAAGGGGCTCGGCCTACCTGAAGGGAATGGATGCGGGGAGACTGGTGTACTAGGTACGACAACCCTGACTGGAGGACTATCCCGATGACCGAGTTTCGAGGACAGCCGGCGTACCTTCAGCTGGCCGATGACCTGCGTGAACGGATTCGCAGCGGCAAGCTCGCCACGGGCGCCGCGCTGCCATCGGCACAGGAGTTGATCTCAAGTTCTGGCGCCTCAAGCACCGTGGTGAAGAACGCTGTGTCTCTGCTTCGAGCGGAGGGATACGTCGTGGGCCACCAGGGCAAGGGGGTCTTCGCTCAATTTCCGCCTCGACTCGCGGATCACTCGCGCGGTACGGCGGATTGGGCCCTGCCGCTTCTGCTTGCAGGCCTGGAGGTCGAGGCAGCGCTACGCCAGTCGCTGGGCAAGGGCGGCACCGGTTCGGCAGACGGCGAGGCGGCCCTTGAGCACTGGCGGGAGGCCTTCGATAGCCTGCCCGCGAGCGTCAAGGGCCGCTTGACCAAGCCTTAGCGATCGCTGTTTGAGACCACCGACCAAGCGTCGGCGACCAGTGCTTCAAGGCTCGACCGTTCGGGCTTCCATCCCAGGTCAGTCGTGATCCGGGAGATGTCGGCGACCAGCCGCGGAGGCTCAGGCTGAGGCGGGCGGTGCACTACCGGCACCGGCTTTCCGGTTACCCGTTCAACGGTGGCCACGATCTCGCGCATGCTCGCCGCAGTGGCCCCGACGTTGTAGAGCCGGTACGGGGCCGACGTGCTGGCCTCAAGGGCCAGCACGTAAGCACGAGCCAAGTCGTCGACGTGGACGAAATCCCGGACCGCGTCGCCGCCGCCGTTCATTTCAAGGTGCGGGTAGCGGCCGGCCGCCACCGCCACGGCCTTCGGGATGATCCGGCTTTCATCCGCGTCCCCCACCCCCGACACAGCCCCCGAGATGTTGAAGCAGCGCAGGCTCACGGCCTCGACCTCGCCCGCCTCGGCTCGGACCCGAAGCGCATCGTCTGCGGCCAGCTTCGAAACGCCGTAAGGGTTGCTCGGCGCGGGCACCGTGTCCTCACTGATGGGCTGCCGCTCGGGTGCGCCGTAGACCGCCGCGGTGGAACCCAGGATGACCCTCGGGGTCAGATTCGGGGAAGCGGCGGCCAGTGCGTCAAGCAGTGCCACGGTGCCGCCGGCGTTCACGTCCTGGTACTCCTCCGGACGGTCGAAGGATTCACGAACCCGGGTGAGAGCCGCGAGGTGGCACACGCCCTCGACACCGTCGAGCGCTGCCGCAAGAGCCGTCTTGTCCCGGATATCGCCGCGGACGACCTCCAAAACCGGCAGCTCCGGGAGGGGAGCACCCGCTGGCCGATGCGTGAGCGCCACGACCTCGTGTCCCACTTCGGCGAGCCGTCGTACAACCGCGTTGCCTACGAACCCGTAGGCGCCGGTCACAAGTACGCGCACTGATCTGCCTCTCAGCCCAGGATGAGCCCGCGATGCTGCCACGCCAGGTCGAGGCACGCGGCGGCGGCGGATGCCAGAGGTTCATTGTCCAGCAGGCGCCGGATGTTGGGCTCGGTGAACTCAATCCCGGCACTGTTGCTACCGGCCCGGCCAGCCACGACCGCGCCTTCGGAGTTCCGCGACACCATGCCCGAGAAGACGGAGTCGTAAACGTCGGCGTCAATGACCACCACGCTCAGAATCTCGCCCGCCAGCGTGAGCGGGTCCAGGCCGATCCCGAAGCAGAACGGGCGCACCTTGCCCTCTCGGCGAGCCTGGTTGAGCGTTCGGAACGGCTCCGTACCGTCGTAGTCGATCGGCTCGCCGCTACTGCCGTCGGCTTCGGGGTCGCCAAGGAACTCCTCCGCGTACTCGCGAAGCACGTTGCGCCAGAGGTTGAAGTCGTTCGACTGGTCCCAGGGCATCACCGAAGACGGCTGGAACACCCCCGCTGGCATGACGTGGTAGTTCCCGCCGGCCAACGCAACGTTGCTCGCGGACCGGTGATGGAGTGGGAACGATGCCCCCTCGGGGCCCAGCCGGATGGTCAGGGTGTCGATCGACGGCAGCAACGACCGGTGAGCCAGGTCAAAGGGGTCTCCGACCAGAGCCCGGAAGGGAAGTTCCGCCCAACTTGGATCGCCAATCCACGCAGGATCGCTGCCGGTCTTCAGCCAGGCGCTCGCCAGCTCGTGCGCCACTCCCTCGCAGACGTCGGCCATGTCGAAGTACGTCGTGTACCCGAACGACAACTTCGGCCGACCGTCCGCTTGGGCGACATCGAGCAGGCGGAAGCTCGGACGGTTCACGAACAGAGACGGTCGGTCGATCATCCTGATGGCTTGGGTGTAGCGATCGAACTTGGCGCCGTTCGCCGCGAGCGGCCGAACGCCCTCCGTCTCCTTCTCCCGCCCGCTCACCTCAGGCGGACGCGTCTGGGTGAGCCAGGACAGCTCGATGTCCGCGAAGTCGACTGGCTCGGGCCACATCCAAGACTCACGGGTGAGCACCGGGCTGTTTCCGGCGCGGGGTACGTCCGGGTACAGGCGCGCGGCGGCCTGAGTCAGCTCGGCCCGGTTCCGGTTGAGCTCGCGACGCGTCATGCGCCAGCGACGTTGGTCATCGACAGCGGCAAGTGGGCTCCGCTCGCCCGTCTCATGAACGGAGGCGACCGTGACCACCGCTTCGGCAGGCGGGAGTAAGCCGAGCTCTTCCTCAGGCAGAGCGAGGGCGGTAGCAAGCCGGCGAAGCTCAACCATGTCCCGGATGGTCCGCTTGCCACGTTCGAGCAAGGACACGTACGACTGGTCGTAACCGAGCAGGTCGGCAAGATGCTGTTGCTTGAGCTTGTGGAGCGCCCGATACGCCTTTAGCACTTCGGCGAGGTTCGAGCCGTCGGGAGGCGCGCTCCGCTCCGTATCCCCGGCAAGCCAGTGCGGCGAGGAGGGGTCGGGCAAAACAGCCTGCGGGTGGCCGCCAGAGGCCGCAGGGCCGATAGCCCTGCGGCAGGGGCTGCACACGGTGTCGGTGTTGCTTCGGCTTAATTTCGCGCCGCACCTGGTGCATAGGGACGACGCGGGTGGTGCAACGGTCATGGCTGAACCCCTCAAAGACCCCTCACGAGTTCGAATCTCGTGTTCTCCGCCAGTGCCTCACCGGGCAAGACATGGAAGGGCCCCACCACGAGGCGGGACCCTTCGACAGCTAGTGTCGCGCGGTTAACGGGAGCGGTTGCCGTTGTTCCAGATGTAAACACCGGTGGTGCCTGCGCCGTACCAGCTCTCCGGCCCGACCTCGGCCGTGAGAGACGGGTACTCGCTGATGGACTCCCAAACCTTGGCCTGGTCTACCTGGCCGTACGGCTGGTTGAAGACCAACGCGGGGCTTCCGGTTGTCCGGGAAAGCCACGTGGTCGTGTGGTCGTAGAACTGCGGCCTACCGTGGCACTCCCTCTTGGCGCAGCGGCCCTTGTCGAGCCAGTGGAGCCCGGACGAGCACCCAGTGTTGCCGCTCTTGAGGTCGTGCTGCTCTGCCCAGTCCAGCAGATCCGCCCGCATCTGCACGTAGATGTTCGGGCCGTACGGCCAGTGCACGCCGTCGGCATCCCGGTTGAGTACGCCCCGGGCGCGCTCATCCAGGGAGCTGACCAGCCCCTTCTGGTCAGCGCTCCGGCAGCGCACGCACAACCACTTCGTTTCCCCCATCCCGGAGCCGAACATCAGCCCCTGCCGGGGCCGTTCGCATCCCACGCAGTCATACATGTTCCTGCTCCTCCGGTTCTTGTCGGGCCTGCTCATCATCGCGCGAGGCGCGCTTCAACGGGCCCAGATCTACAAAGCTGATCGATTCGCCCTAGCGGGGCTGTCTTCGCGCTGCTCGTCGTCCTGGTTCTTGTCCAGTACAGCCACGGCCGCCACCGTTCACTGCCGTACGAGCACCCCCTCTGGCCTGCCCGACGAACTCCTACGAACGCCCTCGTACGGCCATGCGGACAGTTGCAGGAGGACGTACCGAGCACCATGTCGTTCTCGGTCTGGCCCATGACCTTCAGGCAGAACCGCGTACTGGCGTTCGCGGGTATGCCGGTGGGCAGGGACTTGGCGTCGGGCCGCTGGGTGGCCAGCAGCAGCACGATCCCGGTGGCCGGGCCGCGCTTGACCAGGTCGGTCGCGGTCGCCTCGAACTCTTGCCGTGCTCGGCATGCTCGAACAGCACCTGGCACTCATCCACCCCGATCATGATCGGATGCAGACCGAGCGAGCGCTTGTCGGCAAGGGTGCTGGTCACCTTGGACTCGGGGCAGATGTCCCGGGGAAAAGACCGGATCACCTTCGTGCGCCGCCGCAGTTCCTCGCGCAGGGCGCGGAAGTCGGCCAGCGATCCTCCGTACATCGCATACTTCGATGAAGTGGAGCTTGCAGCCGAGATCGGCCATTGCTTCCGGCGATTTGGGTCGGTCCGCAGAAGCGGCCGAACGGGGCGCGGGTTCAATCTTCGGCGACGGCCTGAACAATCGAAGCGATTTCATGGGAGATCAGCGTTTCAGGTAACGGAGCTCCAGTCGAACCATGTTGTCGTACGGGTCGCTACTGCGGATCGTAATCAGCACCCAGCGGCCTTCATTACTTTGCACGCAAAGCCCGCCTGTGTTGGATATGGCATCGACGGGGACGTACGGCTCAGCCCTCTCGTAAGCCGCGCAGTTAGGAACGTCGCTCCTATCGAGCAGTCCGAACTTGACAGGAGCAGTCCCGGGACCGCCTTCTGCCGAATCGAACTGAAAGGATTGTCCGGCTACGGTCACGTAAAACTCGCTGCTGTATGAACCTGCCTCGGTCCTGTGTGCCGTTTCGGGCTTGTCAAGGTCCACATACTCGTCAGGACGGACATCCAGCTTCCTTGTGGATGAGACAGACAGAGAGGCGGGAGGTTGCGGGGCGTGCGGTTCGAGACTAGAGGGTGAGGGCTTACGCGTGGGTGATGGCGAGACGGAAGGAGTGGTTCCGATGAGCTCACTACTGCTCGGCGTGGCAGTAGGGTTTAGCGACTTTCCTTCTTTTGTTGGTTGCACCACACATTCGACGCAGATGTCCCCGTCCCGGCCTGCGTCTTGATGGACGTTCGTTGTCTTTCCTCCACAGGCCGTGGAAACGGCTGCGATCAGCAAGATTGCCGCGCAAGTCCCGACGGATCGCGTTCTCCTGCACGCGAAAGACATGTCCATGACTAGCGGCAGGTCCCTACGCACACTTCGCCATCCCGGCCGACTTTTTGATCTACCTTTACACCGCCCGACTCCTTCATGAAGCCCGTGATCACGGCAGCGATGATCGCGCCGGAAGCCGCAATCGCTGCAGCCCAGATAGTGATCTTGTTTCGCCTGGACACGATCCCCCCTCGTGCGGATGAGCTCCCAGCATTACACCTGACGGGTCAACGACAGCGAAGCTATTGCTATTGAAGACACGACTGTTACGCAATAGGGAAGTGTCCCGGCAGCAAGTTGATGGATCGGCATAAGCCACGTGCCTATGCGTCTGTGGCGCAGGCCACCAGGGGAGGGGTGCCATCCCTAGTCGAGCAGACAGCGCTGACAGCGCTCCCCCGTAGAAGGGGGCGACGTCGCAGTCCTTATCGAGACCCGGCCCCTGCGGAAGATGTGCTGTCACCTGGCCGCATCGGCACCGCTCGTTGTCCGGGTCTTTGTCCAGTGCACCGACGGCCGCCACCGTTCACCGCCGTACGAGCACCCTCGCTGACCTGCCGCACGAACCCCCACGGACGCCCCCGTACAGCCACGCGGACAGTTGGAAAGCGTGTTGGGGGCAACCCCTCACGAGTTCGAATCTCGTATCCTCCGCCATTGCTCTCACCGGGCAATACGTTGAAGAGCCCCACCGCTTGCGGTGGGGCTCTTCGCGTTCCATGGTCTCAGTTCCAGTCTCATTTATTTGCCACATAACCGGGCGATCCACCAGATCACGGCCTCGATGGCCTATCCCTCGTACTCCCATGGGTTCAGCAGGAGTGCGCCTGATCGCGCCAGATGCTTGATGTTCCGGCTCACCAGCGTCCAGCCGTTCGCCAGGGCGGTGGCAGCGATCAGCGCATCGGGGGGATCGATGCTGGTCCCGGCACTCTTGAGCCTCCGGTGAAGAGCGAGGTAGGCGAGTGCCTCCCGCTCTCCAACGGCGGCGATCCGGTAGCGGTACTGATCACGGATGTCCATGAGCGCCAGCTCGAAAACGGTACGCCGCACCGGATCAGGTGTTCCCTCAATGCCCGCTTCGATCTCCGCGACCGTGATGACGCTCAAGTAGAGGGCAGGAGCCGGAACCGACCGAGCCCAGGCGACAACAGCCGGGGCAGGCTTCGGCCGGGTGGTGATCTCTGCGACCACGTTGGTGTCGAGTAGATAGATCACCCGCCGTCCGCCTCGTCGTCGTAGGACCGCTGCCCGAACTCCAACCCCTCGAACGGAGCCGCCGTGAGCCGATCGAGAAACCCGTCGCTGCCCAGGGTCGCCCAGCGGTGAAGCATGTCGGGCAGAGCATCGATGTCGGTGTCGGCGAGCTCGGCATCGAAGTGCCCGAGCTGCTGCTCGGGCAGAGACTCCCGGATCTCCCGGATCGTCCGGAGCGGATGGGGCTCCTCAGGTCTGCGCGGCGGGAGCGGCAGATTCGGGGCAGTGCTCATGATCGGCTCCTCCACGCTGTGGTCCACGGGCCCATGCCTGAAGACCACCCTAGGCCTGGTGACCCTGCACAGGGCCGAAAACGACCCGGATCCGAGCTTTGACGGACCCATCCGCCGGCTCTCCAGGGCGGGGATTCCTCACTCACCTGACAGTTTCCGACCGTCTCGCAGTGATCATCGGCAGCGGGGGCAGGCTGGTCTCAGTTCTGGTCCCGTTCGCCTCCGTCCGGGGCTCAGACGAGGCCAACCCGAACGCTCCGCCGCAGGTCAGGACAGGTACGACTTCCGCCGGACAGGCATACGGACATTTGGAAAGCGCATCGGGGGCAACCCCTCACGAGTTCGAATCTCGCATCCTCCGCCACGGCTCACCAGCCGAAACGGAGGCCCCGACCGCCCAGCGGCGGGGCCTTCGTCGTTCCGTGATCGGCTGCGACCTTCGCGCCAGACTCACCGATCCGGCCCTGGACCGACTACCCCGCCACGACTGCGCGACGAGCCACTAACGGGCGGGCCCGGACGCGACATGGTCACGTGTCGGGTGGAAGTTCGCGTTCCCGCTGGTTCCGGGGGCTCGGCAGTCGCTAGCCTTCCGATGCACAGGCTGCCATGGGGACGCGCCTGATACCTTCCGGCCGGTTCCTCGGTGGCTCGCACTGCCCGAGAGGTGACGGATGATCGAATTCGACGACCCCCAATTGCCCGAACAGGACCTGGTCCTCCTGCCCGACGAGGCCTTACGGGGCGACGAACACCCCGGCGCCGGTCAGAATCCCGACGCTCCTCCACCGCTGCGCGGCCGGGTCCGACTGGGCGGCCCCCTCGCCCAGCGCCTCACACACGATCAATTGGCCGGCGATCCCGACCTGGCCGACTACGTCACCGCCCAGGCCGGCATGTACGAGTACTACCTGGTCCGCCTCTCCCTCACCTTCGCCCCCACGCCCCAGCGGCCCCGGCTCGAATTCGCCCACCTGGCCCTGGACCTCTCGGCCAAGCCTGAGACCCCGCCACCGGTGGCCCACTCCATGGACCCGATGCGGCTGACGGACGCCGTCCAGGTCACCCAGACACGGCGGCTAGGCCCGCAGCTCTCCCTCCTCGGCGCTGACGCCTCACTGGGCGAGGTCGGACGGAGCCAGGAGTTCACCACGCACCAGCCCTTCGCCCAGGCCCTGGGGCTGCACGAGTCCACGCCCGGCTGGGAGTTCCGTCGGACCGTCGCCACCGAGCTGACCGGCTGCCATGTGCTGCGCCTCGTCATCCGTACCGCCGCCGGCTCCGTCACGGACCTGGGGTGCACGGTCACCGCCGGCGTCAAGATCCCCCTGCTGCGTCGCTACACCCGCGCCCTTCCCCGTCCGCTGCGCCTGGAAGCAGCTCTGTGAGCGGGAGCAGCGCCGACGCCGAGCCTGAGCCGCTACTTCGAGAGGAGATCGTCGAACTGGCCACCGTCTACAACGCCCCCGGGCCAGCTGAGGTACTGCTGCTGGCCGCCGGCTACCCGGCCGACGCGATGCCGTACGCGCCGAAGTCGCCCCGGGAGTACTGGGAGACGGTGTCAGCGAACCTCGCGACGGGCGTCATGGCCGACGGCCGCCGCCGGATCCTGGCCGAGGCCCGGGAGAGACGCCCGTTCAACCCGGTGTTCGCGGCGGCCCCCGGCCCGGGCCTGGAGGTTGCCGCTACCGCGCCCGCCACCGCCACCGCCACCGGCACCGGCACCGGCACCGGCACCGGAGTACCCAAGGTCATGGTGCTCGGTTCCGAACCGGCTCGGCGGGGCGCCGTACGGGCCGCCGCCGAGCTGCGCGAGATCCTGCAGGCGGCCCGCGACCGCCTGCAGGTCGTCCCCGGCCCCGCGGCCACCTCCGCGGACCTTGTCCGGATCCGGCGGGAGCTGCCCGACATCCTGCACCTGGCCTGCCACGGCACTGAGGAGGGGCTGCTGCTGGAGGACCAGGACGGCGAGCCCCACACCCTGCCCGCGGCCGAACTCGCCCGCACGCTCCAGCTGGCCACCGAGCACTACGGCCACCACCTGCGGGCGCTGGTCCTGCGCTCGTGCGACAGCGACGTGATCGCCGGGCGGTTCACGGAGCTGGCCGACGTGGTGATCGCCCACCGCGGCCGGCTCGACGCGGACTGCTCGACGCTCTTCGCCGCCGCCTTCTACGAGGAACTCGCCGCATTGCCCGATCCGTTGACCCGGAAGGCGCTCGTCGCCGCCGCGCACGTGGCCGCCCAAGACGTGGTGAACCGCGCCGGGGTGTGCCGATCCATCAGTACCGACCTGATCGTCCTGACCCGCACCTCCTGAGGCCAAGGAGACGCAGTGACGCTTTCCCACCTGCCTGAACCAGATCTGAACGGCGAGGACGGCAACAAAGCCGGCCCCTGGGACATCCCGCTCGAGGACTGGAAGGTTCTCTCCGGCCGCCTCTGCTCGGCGTTCGATCACGACGAGTGGCGACGGATCCTCATCGAGCTCAAATACCCGGAGTCCGAGATCCCCATCGATCCCAAGAGCGCGAAGGACTTCTGGTTCCTCGTGCGCACACGCGCCGAGCAAGGCGCGGTCCCTTGGGACTGGCGGAGGATCGTCCGGTATCTGGGCACGGACGACCGTGTCCAGCACAACCAGGACATCAAACATCTCGTAGGCAAGCACGGTCTGGGCGCGCTCTTCACCCCTGACGCCCTGCCGGCGACCGGGCCGGTGCCCGCCCCCGAAAGAGTGACCGTCACCGCCGTCATCCCGCCCCGGACCTCGATCAGTCCCGAGGCCGACGCCACAGGGAAGGCAGGCGAGCTGTACGCCACCGTGCCCGCCTATGCCCGCGACGAGCGCCTGCCAACCGTTGGCGGTTACGGCGAGCTGCTGCCCAAGTCCCACCGCCCCGACCTCCGTGAGGCGATTCTGGCGGTGTGGGAGCAGCGGCTGGGCCCTTGGGAGGGGCTCAACCAGTTCCAGCAGGACCTGGTCCAGGTCTGCCGGAAGATCATCGATGATCGCGGCGTGGCCCTGGTGTACGCGGTGACCAACAGCGGCAAGACCACCATCGCCCGCGTCGGCATGACGATGGCCCTCAACAACGACGAGTCGGCCATGATGCTGCTGCCGATCAAGGCGCTGGTGGCGCAGGAGGAGGCCGAGTGGCAGGGCTGGCTCGGCGGCCACGAGGCGCTGGAGCGGCTCCAGGGGCAGGTGTACGGGGTGTCCCGCGACTATCCGGAGAGCGACCGGCCGGTGGGCAACGGCCACTACAAGGTCGCCGTGGCGATCTACGAGAAGCTCGGCGTATACCTGGTCAACGGGATGCGCCCGCTGGACCGCACCCGCCTGGTGGTCGTCGACGAGCTCCAGATGCTTTCGGAGACCAGCGCCCGCGCGGCCAAGCTGGAGGCCCTGCTCACTCTGATCAAACTGCGGCCCGGTGACCGGCCGGCCCTGCTCGGCCTGTCGGCCGCCCTCAGTCCCGAGGCGGGCGACACGCTGAAGCGGTGGCTGGGCGACCAACGCACCACCTTCACTCCGAGCAGCAACGAGCGGCCCGTCCCACTCGACACCTATGTCGTGGACCAGGGGGCCTGGCTGGTCCAGCGCGACGCCCACTTGCTGAGCATGAACATGCCGGGCAGCCGGACGCCGCCGGAACCGGTGCGGGAGCAGCACCGGCTGCCCGCCCTGCGCAGCCGGTACTCCCAGGCTCTGTCCAAGGGCCTCAACGGCCTCCAGCGCAAGCTGTCCACGGCCGAGCTCGCCGCCACCCTCGTCCTCAGCATCCTCCAGCAGAACGACAAGCGCCGGATCATCTGCTTCGTCCCGACCCGGACGGCCGCCGACCAGCTGGCGGGCGGCATCCGACAGGTCCTGGACGCCGCCTTCCAGCGCCCCAAGGGCGGCTCGCCTTGGGCCAACGGCCGGTACAAGAGCGCGGAGTCCGCCCGCCGCGACCGGGAGGGTGACCTGTACGACCGGCTCCTGACCTCGGACATCCCCGGTTACGAGCTGGTGATCCGCGGCCTGCGCACGGGCGTGGCCGCGCACTCGGCCGCGCTGGCGCCCCCGATGCGACGGCTGCTGGAGGAGGAATTCCGGGCCGAGGACGGACTGCTGCGCGTGCTGGTGGCCACCGACACCCTCGCCGTAGGCCTCAACCTCCCCGCCGACACCGTCGTCGCGACCAGCATCTCCGGCCTGTCGGGCGCCGGTCCGCAACGTGCCCGGCAGCTGCTGCTGCCCGCGGACCTGGACAACAAGGGCGGTCGAGCGGGCCGCCGGGGCAAGACGGTGGCCGAGCGCGGCCAGTTCTACATCCTGGTTCCCTCCGACCTTGAGCTGCAGAACGTCGACGGGCTGACCACCGTCGAGATCAAGGAGCTGGCCACGGTCGAGGGGGTGTCCAAGAAGTTCGTGCGGAGCAAGCACCGGTCCCTGGCCGTCCGGTCGCAGTACCGCGACCTGGAGGCAATCAGCGGCCTGGTGCTCCAGGTGCTCTGCCAGGACAACCGGAAGCTCGCCGAGAACAAATGGCTGGCGCGGGTCCGGGTGATCCTCGACAACCTGCTGATCAGCTACGAGCCGGACCACCCCGCACTACCTGAACCCAAGGACATCCTGAAGGAGTTGCAGCGCCGCAAGCTGATCCACGAGGCGAGCCCGAACAGCCGCCCCGGCGCGGCGAAGAGCCTGAAGCTCACCGATCTGGGCCAGGCCCTCGGGCGGTCCGGCCTGGAGCTGGACGACGCCCCCGACCTGGAACGGCTGGCCTGGCTCGTCCGAAACGGCGCCGGAACGATAGAGCTTCTGTGGCATGCCTCCCGGGCCCGATCCATCAAACAGGTCACGGCCTGGGTGTCGCTCCCGGTCGAGGGGAGCAATCGCCATCTGCCGTCCCTGAACGGGGCGGTCCTCACCATGACCCTGACGTACTGCGCTGAGCACGAGCAGATGCGCCAGGACTGCGCGGACTGGGTTGCCGCCGAGGGCGCCCCGCTGCCGGAACGGCTGCTGCGCGAGGCCGGGCGACCGGTGGTCTCGCGGGAGCTCCAGGACCTGCTGGCCAGCGACGAGGACGCCGCCGCCACCGACGAGGTCAACGCTCTGCTGCGGGCGCTGGTGGCGTACGAGTGGCTGCACGGGGTGCCGTTCGCCGAGATGCAGCGGCGGTTCTCGGGGGCGATCAAGTCGGAGGAGGAGGCGGACAAGGGGCAGTTCAAAGCACCGTCCCTGTCGCTGTACTACTCCGATGTCGAGCAGCTCTGCGAACAAATGGCCGGCTACATCCGGGCTGCCGCAGACATCAGCTTCACCGAGGACGGGGTCGACCACTCGGCACGGATGCAGTTGATCGCCCAGCAGGTGGAGTCCGGGCTGCCGGCGTGGCTGGCGAAGGTGTCCAAGATGCGGATCACAGGTCTGCACCGCGAGCGGCTGGCGAAGCTGGCGGACCTGCCCGACGAACAGCAACCCGACCCGCCGTCCCTGCTGGTGGACATGGACCCGCTGAAGGAGGGCCTGACCGACGCCGAACGCACCGACGCCCGGCGGATCATCGACAGCCGGCTGGCTCAGGAGCAGGCGCACCGCGAGCGGATCGCCCGCGAGTGGGCCGACGTGCCGATCCCCGACGGCGAGGGCCAGATCTTCGACGACGTGTCGGAGGACCTGGAGAAGGCCAACGGGGCCGCCGCGTACCTGGAGCGGCTCGGCAAGCTCGCCGTATGCCTGGGCCTGGAGGTCACCGACGCGATGGTCGACGGGTCGTTCTACGTCGCGGAATGGAGCGCCGGGGAGGCCGGCGTAGCGGTGACCGTCCGGGTGCCGGTGTCGGACCTCACCGCCGGAATGGTCGCGGACGTCCGGGAGGAGCGCACCCTGGTCGTGGTCCGGGGGCGGCGACCGGGGGTCCAGGAGGCACTGGCCGCGCAGGGCCTGGTAGCCCGGTTCCTGGAGCCCGACCACCTTCTGTCGGTCCTCGCGCACCTGGTGAAGACCCGGGGGCAGGTGCCTGGGGAGGAGGTCGTGGAGGAGCTGTCGGGCATCCGGCTGTCGTCGTTGGGTGGCATCAGCTGGTCTCTGCCGGTGCAGGCGAACTGAACTGGCCGGAGCCGTCCGCGGGGCGTCTGTCAGACGTCCCTCGGTTACGTAGCGCAATCAGGCCTGTCCAGGCCGCCCAGCGAGCGGGGCGCTGTCCAACTAATGGCCGATGTCGTTCGCTCGGCCTGCTGGAGGAGGGGCAGAGATCAGACGGGCTGCCGGCGTGCGTCGAAACCTGCAACGGCGCCGGCAGGAGGCATTGTCATGCGGATCAAGGGTGCGGGGCGCAACCTGATGGCATGAGCGGTGACAAGCCCACGAGTCCGGCCCAAGTGCTAAGGCTTTTCAGACCTCCGACTGCAAACCTGCAGAAGATCGGATAGAAAGCACGGTCCTGCTGGGCAACCGTGCGGCAGGAGGCTGAAAGGTTGTCGGTGGTCAGCGGCGCAGTGGCTGCCTCTGGTCTCGGTTCGGGTCTCATTCGCGCCCGTCCAGCCCCATCCGTACGGGGCCACAGCAAACACTCCGCCGCAGGTCAGGACGCCCACGACCCTCGCTGGACCCTCGGACGAACATTTGGAAAGCGTGTTGGGGGCAACCCCTCACGAGTTCGAATCTCGTATCCTCCGCCATTGCTCTCACCGGGCAATACGACGAAGGGCCCCGCTGCTTGCAGCGGGGCCCTTCGTCGTTTCCCGCCCCGCGCCGCCCGCGCCGTCCGGATCGCTCGCGTCCAGCAGTTCGGCGCGGCCGTCGGATGCCGGCGGCCGGGCTCAGCCGAAGTTCGGCATCTCGCCCACTGTTGTCGACATGTCGATCACGGCGAAGGCCGCGCCCTGCGGGTCCGTGACCGCTGCGAAGCGGCCGAACGGGCTGTCCATCGGGCCGAAGTGCAGCTTCCCGCCGTGCTTCTGCGTCTTCGCCACCGCCTCGTCGCAGTCCGGTACCCCGAAGTAGATCTGGACGTACGACGGGATCTCGGGCGGGAACTCCTCGCCCATGCTCATCCGGCCCAGCACCGGGTTCCCGCCGCCGCCGACACTGAAGACCTTGAAGTCCATGCCGGCCGTCTCCGGGTCGTCGCCCGCGTCCATCTGCTGCGCGCCGTACGGGAAGACCTTCGGCAGGAACGCGTCCGCCTTGGCCGGTTCCCGGGTGAAGACCTCCGCCCACGCGTACGCGCCCGCCTCGCCCGTCTTCTCGAAGCCCTTGTGCTCGCCCGGCTGCCAGACGCCGAAGACCGCGCCGCTCGGCTCCTTCGCGATCAGCATCGTGCCGAAGGTGCCCACCTGCATCGGGCCCATCAGGACCTCGCCGCCGTTCGCCGTGACCTTCTCGGCGGTGGCCGCCGCGTCGGGCGAGGCGAAGTACAGACACCACTGCGAGGGGGCGTCGGCGCCAGGCATCGGCGGGACGACGGCCGCGACGGCCTTGCCGTCGGAGTAGGCCTGCGTGTAGTTGCCGTACTCGCTGCTCGACTCGCCGAAGGTCCAGCCCAGCACGTCCGCGTAGAAGGTCTTGGCCCCCTCCACGTCGGCGAACATCGCGTCCACCCAGCAGGGAGCGCCCTCGGGGAACTCAGACATGATCGATCGACTCCTCGTCTCGTACCTGTCGTCGTCGTAGACGGTCGTACTCACGCTAGGCGCGCGGTGCGGCGACCGCGCGGGGAGCGCGCCCGGGCGGGACGCTGGAGCCATGGACAAGGACATCACCATCCGGCTGGCGCAGCAGCCCGAGGCCGACGCGCTGCTCGGCCGGAGCCCGCTCGCCGCTCTCGTCGGCATGCTGCTGGACCAGCAGGTACCGATGGAGTGGGCGTTCTCGGGGCCCTGGACGATCGCCGAGCGGCTGGGCTCCGACGATCTCGACGCGCACGCCATCGCCGCGTACGACCCGGAGGCCTTCGCCGCCCTGCTCTCCGAGAAGCCCGCGGTCCACCGGTACCCCGGGTCGATGGCGACCCGCATCCAGCAGCTGTGCGCGTACCTCGTCGAGCACTACGGCGGGAGCGCGGAGGCCGTCTGGGCTGACGCCACGACGGGGCAGGAGCTGCTGAAGCGCCTCAAGGCGCTCCCGGGCTTCGGGGAGCAGAAGGCGCAGATCTTCCTCGCCCTGCTGGGCAAGCGGTTCGGAGTGCGGCCGACGGGCTGGCGGGAGGCCGCGGGCGGGTACGGCCCGGCGAACGTCTACCGTTCGGCGGCCGACATCACCGGCCCGGAGTCCCTGGCCAAGGTACGGGCGCACAAGCAGGAGATGAAGGCCGCGGCGAAGGCCGAGAAGGCCGCCGGGGCCTCGGGAGGCCAGGCAACGGGCCGGAGCTGAATTGACCGGCGGTTCAGCCTGCTGATTGACACCTGATTCCGGTCTATCGTGGCCGTAGGTTAATGGACATGACAGAGATCGCGACCCGCGCCGCCACCGCCGAAGCCATCCAGGACGCCCCCGGCAGCCTCATCACGCTGCTCACCGACACCGCCGAACTCACCTGCAACACCGCCACCTTCGACGAGGGCGCTGCGGGCGCCCCGGTGCACTTCCACACCAGGGCCACCGAGTTCTTCCACGTCACCGCCGGACGGCTCGACATCCTCGTCGACGACGAGATCCACACCCTGGGCGCCGGCGACTTCATCGCCGTTCCGCCGGGGGTCAAGCACGCCTTCGCCCCCGCCCCCGGCCACACCGCCGCCGTGTTCGTCGGCTTCACCCCCGGCATGGGCCGCTTCGACTACTACCGGCTCCTCGGCCGGGTCAACGCGGGCGAGGCCACCGTGCAGGACATCAAGGACAGCTCGGCGACCTACGACAACCACTACGCGGAGAGCTCCGCCTGGAGCGGGCGCCGCCGCAGCGCGGAGCCGTAGACCACGTCCGCGTCGAGGCGGCGCAGTTCCTCCGCGATCAGTTCGGCGCCGCTGCGGATCTTCAGGGCCACCTTGCGGTCGGGGCTGCCCGGCAGGCTCAGCGTGGCCAGCACGCCCGCGGGCCGGTCCACCCGTACCTCCCCGCCCGTGGTGTGCAGGCTGACCCGGGTGATCACCGGGCCCTCGCTCGCCACCCGGTCCACCGGCACTCCCAGCCGGTCCTCCAGCCAGCGCGCCAGCAGCTCCGCACTCGCGTTGCCGGGCTCGCTCTCCACCGAGGCGCCGGTCACCGGCAGCGGCTTCTGGTCCAGGGCGGCGGCCAGCAGCGACCGCCACGACGTGATCCGGGTCCAGGCCAGGTCGGTGTCGCCGGGCTGGTAGCCGGCGGCCCGCTTGTCGAGCACGCCGATCGTGTCGAGGGCGGCGGCCGCGTCCGTGATCCGGCGCTGCGCGAGCGCGCCCAGCGGATCACCGGCCAGGTCGGTGGGAGCGTCGGCCGGCCACCAGGCCACCACGGGCGCGTCCGGCAGGAGCAGCGGCAGGACGACCGAGCCGGCCTGCTCGGTCAGCGCCCCGTGCAGGCGCAGCAGGACGATCTCACCGGTGCCGGCGTCCGAGCCGACCCGCAGTTCGGCGTCGACCCGGTTGGCGCGGAGCTTGAGGGGACCGCGCGAGGTCCGCCTGATGACCGCGATGATGCGGCAGGGGTGTTCGCGGGAGGCCTCGGAGGCCGCGCGTACGGCGTCGTAGGCGTTCTCCTCGTCGGTGACGATCACAAGGGTCAGCACCAGCCCCATGGTCGGGCTGCCTATCGCCCGGCGGGCTTCGAGCAGGGCCCGGTTGACCTTGCTGGACGTGGTGTCGGTGAGTTCGGTCCGCATGGGCCAGAGTCTGTCACCGCGTCACCGCCGCTTGCGCGCGGTCCCGAAGATCGAGCGGGAGATCTCCCTCCCGAGTTGAGTGCCGATCGAGCGGGCCAGTGAGCGGAACAGTCCGCTCCCCACCACCTGCTCGGCCAGCGAGGGGTCCGGCTTCGGGGCGCTGCGCGCGGCCCGCACGGCCTCCTTCTCCGCCGCCTTGGCCTGCTTCTCGGCCTCCGCGGCGGCCGCCGCGGCCTCCGCCTGCGCCTCCGCGGCCGCCTGTTCGGCGCTGATCCTCTCGTACGCCGACTCGCGGTCGATCGGCTCCGCGTAGCGCGCGTGGAGCAGCGAGGACTTCACGGCCTGCTCCAGGTCTGCCGCCGCGATCGGTCCCATCAGCGACTGCGGGGCCCGCAGCCGGGTCGCCGCGACCGGGGTCGGGGCGCCGTTCTCGCTGAGCACGGTGATGACCGCCTCGCCGGTCCCCAGCTGGGTGAGCAGCTCCTCAAGGTCATAGGCGGAGTTGGGGAAGGTCTTCACGGTCGCCTTCAGCGCCTTGGCGTCGTCGGGGGTGAAGGCGCGCAGCGCGTGCTGCACCCGGTTGCCGAGCTGGGCGAGCACGTCCGCCGGCACGTCCTTGGGGGTCTGGGTGACGAAGAAGACGCCGACGCCCTTGGATCGGATCAGCCGGACCGTGTGGGTGATGGACGCGAGGAAGGCCTTCGAGGCCCCGTTGAAGAGCAGGTGCGCCTCGTCGAAGAAGAAGACGAGCTTGGGCTTCTCGAGGTCGCCGACCTCCGGCAGGTCGTTGTAGAGGTCGGCGAGCAGCCACATCAGGAAGGTGGAGAAGAGCTGCGGCTTGTCCTGGACGGCCGGGAGTTCCAGTACGGAGACCAGTCCGCGCCCGTCGGCGGCCGTACGCAGGAACTCGCTGGTGTCGAACTCGGGCTCGCCGAAGAACTCCGAGGCGCCCTGCTGCTCGAAGGCGGTCAGCGCCCGCAGGATCACCCCGGCCGTCACGGTGGACAGTCCGCCGATCCCCTTGAGTTCGGGTTTGCCCTGGTCGGAGACGAGGAAGGCGACGACCGCGCGCAGGTCCTTGAGGTCGATGAGCTCCAGGCCCTTGATGTCGGCGTAGTGGAAGATCAGGCCGAGGGACTGCTCCTGCGTCTGGTTGAGCTGGAGCACCTTGGACATCAGCACCGGGCCGAAGCTGGTGACCGTGGACCGGACCGGGATGCCGGGGCCGATCCCGCCGATCGAGTAGAACTCGCAGGGGTAGCCGGTGGGCTCCCACGCCTGGGCCACGTCCCGGGCCCGTTCGTCGATCCTGGCGCCGGCGGTCCCGGGCGCCGAGATCCCCGAGATGTCGCCCTTGATATCGGCGAGGAAGACGGGGACGCCGCCCGCCGACAGCTGTTCGGCGATGAGCTGGAGCGTCTTGGTCTTGCCGGTACCGGTGGCTCCGGCGACCAGTCCGTGGCGGCCCAGCATCGCCAGGGGGATGCGGATCTGACGGTCGGGCAGGCACCGGCCGTCCCACAGGAGGGCGCCGAGCTCGAGCGCGGGTCCGGTGAAGGCGTAACCGGCGGCGATCTGCCCGGCCGGTCCCGCGTCGTGCGCCTGGCCCCCGTCGCCCGTCTGGTCCGTCTGGTCCGCCGGGACGGCGGAGTCGGTGCTCTCGCTCATGCATCACTCCCCAAATAGCACTGTTCGCCACTTTTGCACCCCCCTCACGAGGCTGCGCCCGCACGCACCGGCCCGGTAGGCTTTCCGTGTGATCTTCAAGCGCATCGGAAGCGGAAAGCCCTACCCCGACCACGGCAGGGAAACCACCCGGCAGTGGGCGGACGTCGCGCCGCGCCCGGTCCGGCTGGACCAGCTCGTGACGACCAAGGGCCAGCTCGACCTCGAAACGCTGCTCGCCGAGGACTCCACCTTCTACGGCGACCTGTTCGCCCACGTCGTGAAGTGGCGGGGCGACCTCTACCTGGAGGACGGACTGCACCGCGCCGTGCGCGCGGCCCTGCAGCAGCGCCAGGTCCTGCACGCGCGGGTCCTCGAAATGGACTGACGGCTTCGTCTGGATTGCGCCTTTCGGGTCACCATTGACCTATCAGCAGATCATTTAGTAGGCATCGACACCGGGCCGCACTACGCTGCGCCCATGAGCATGCTCACTCCCCCCGGCATGGGCGGAAAGTACCGCGTCACGGGAGCCGCCTACCCCCGTATGAGTCGTAAGCGGAGCCGTACCCGGATCGTCCTCGCCGTGCTCGGCTCGATCCTTGCGCTGGCCCTGGTCGGCTACGGGGCCCTGCAGCTCATCGACGTGTTCCGGGGCGACAGCCCCAAGCGGAACACGGCTGCGGGTGCCAAGGACTGCCCGACGACGCCTCCCGAGGCCGCTGCCAAGGGCGGCCCCGCCGCCGCCTCCACCGCCTCGGCCGCCGCCAAACCGGCGGTCGTACTCCCCCCGCCCGGGGAGATCACGGTCAACGTCTACAACGCGACTCCGCGCGCGGGTCTGGCCAAGGCCGTCGGTGACGAGCTCGCCAAACGCGGCTTCGTGATCGGCAACCTGGGCAACGCCCCGGCCACCTTCGACAAAAAGGTCCCCGGCACAGGGATACTGCTGGGCTCTCCCACGACCGACAAGGCCGTGTTCTCCGTACTCGGCACGCAGCTCGCCGGCACCACCCAGCAGACCGACACCCGCGAGAGCGCGGACGTCGACCTGATCCTGGGCGATGCCTTCAAGGAGCTGAGTACGAAGGAGGACGCGGACAAGGCGCTGGCCCTCCTGGCCAACCCCCTGCCCGCGCCCAAGAACTGCTGACGCGCCGCACCGCCGTACGGCTCGCTCGTACGGCTCGTACGGCTCGTACGGTCTTCTACTCGGCCGAGCCGTACATGCGGTCTCCCGCGTCACCCAGGCCCGGCACGATGTAGCCGTGCTCGTTGAGCCGCTCGTCCACGGCGGCCGTCACCACCGTCACCGGCGTGCCCGCCAGCTCGCGCTCCATGATCTCGACGCCCTCGGGCGCGGCCAGCAGCACCACGGCCGTGACATCGTCGGCGCCGCGCTTGATCAGCTCCCGGATCGCCGCGACCAGCGTGCCGCCGGTGGCGAGCATCGGGTCGACGACGTAGACCTGGCGGCCCGAGAGGTCCTCCGGCATGCGCGTCGCATACGTGGAGGCCTCGAGGGTCTCCTCGTTGCGGACCATGCCCAGGAAGCCCACCTCGGCGGTCGGCAGCAGCCGGACCATGCCGTCGAGCATGCCGAGGCCGGCCCGCAGGATCGGGACGACCAGCGGGCGCGGGTGCGAAAGCTTCACGCCGGTGGTCGGGGCGACCGGGGTCTCGATGTCCGCCTGCTCCGTGCGCACGTCCCGGGTGGCCTCGTACGCGAGCAGGGTCACCAGCTCGTCGGCGAGCCGCCGGAAGGTGGCGGAGTCGGTGCGCTTGTCGCGCAGGGTGGTGAGTTTGTGCGCCACCAAGGGGTGATCGACGACCTGCAAACGCACAACATCCTCCAAAACTCAGCCTGCGACCTGCAAAAACGGTCGCACGACGCGACCTGCACCCAAAAGGCTACGCGCTGACGCGGCCCCTTCGCGTCCGAAGCGGCGGCCGCGTGCGGCGCGATCCTGCGGATACGCCCCTGCGGATGCGACCCGCCCGGACGCCCAGCAGGCTGGACTGATGAGCAACACACCGGTGATCGCGGCCGTCGACGGATCGGAACACAGCCTCAGGGCCCTGGAGTGGGCGCGGGCCGAGGCCCTCCGGCACGGCAGCGGGCTGCTGGTCGCCCATGTACTTCCCGACCACGCCCAGTTGTATGCGGGGCGCCGGGCATCGCTGCACGACTCCTCGCAGCCGCAGGAGTTCGCCGACCCCGTGCGCGACTGGATCCACTCCCTGTTCGGCGGCGGCTCCGGGCTGCCCGAGGGGGTCGCCTACGAGGCCGTGGAGGGCTCGGTACCCGAGGCGCTGCGGGTGATCGGGGCGCAGGCCCGGATGCTGGTGATGGGCTCCCGGGGCCGCGGCGGTTTCGCCAGCCTGCTGCTCGGCTCCAGCAGCCGGGCCGTGGCGAGCACGGCCGCCTGCCCGGTGGTGGTGGTCCCGCACGCGGAACGCAGCGCCGACACCGACGCCGACGCCGACGCCGAGCAGTCGGCCGGTCGGGTGGTGCTCGGGCTGCACGCCGCCGAGACCCCCGACGACGTACTGACCTTCGCGTTCACGGAGGCGGCCGTGCGGGGGACCACCGTCCAGGTGGTCTCCGCGTACGCCATCCCGCCCTCGCCGACCCTGGTGATCGACAGCCCCTTCGCCGTGATCCCGCCGGAAGGAATGGCCGACGAAGGGGACGGAGTTCCGGCCGAACGGGAGATGCTGCGGTCCCAGACGGAGCGGCTGGCGCCCTTCCGCGAGCGGTTTCCGGACGTCCCGGTCGAGCAGGCCGCGGTGCCCGGGGACCCGGCGGGCCGGCTGGTGACGGCCTCCCGCGCGGCGGCGCTGGTCGTGGTGGGCCGGCACCACCCCCGGCGCTCCACCATGTCCATGCTGATCGGCTCGGTGGCCCATGCGGTGCTGCACCACGCGCACGGTCCGGTGGCGGTGGTCCCGACCCTGAAGGACGACGCCTGACCTGCGGCGGGGTGGCATCAAACGGCCCGACCGGGGGAAGGTGGGTGCAGGGGGGACGACCGGACCAGCCCAGGGTGGTGGCCGATGCCCGACACGCAGCCGAACGACGATGTGCCGGAGACCGCGGCACAGCGCCGGGCCCGCCGCGCGCAGTTCCTGCGCGACCTGATGGAGGCGCGCGAGCTGCGCGATCGCGTCCAGCCCCGCCGTGCCCGTGCGGCACGTATGCGCCAGCAGATGCGGATGCGTACCTTCCGCTGGTAGTCCGGCGCCGGCCCGCGGTCCTGGCCGACAATTGTCGGCCCTCGCGGGGGCACCCCGGAGGTTTTCGGCCTCGCGGGCCGGATCCGGTCCGGCGGGCGCCCACCGCGCGGCAGCCGGCCCCGGCACGCCGCGACACGTCCGGGCCGCACCGCGCGCCCCACACCCCTCGCTACGGCCCCGTCGCCCCAGTGCCGCAACCCCGCACGGCACCTGCCGGGGCACGGCGCGGCACGACGCAAGCGCGGAAGACCTCTCGCAAAGCCGCTGTTTCTGCCACGATGCCGATTGGGCGGGGTACGGACGGCGAGCAGCACAGCCGTTCTGCCCCATCCTCCGGCCGGGGGGACCTCCAACCGGCACGCCTAAGACCAGTGGGAGAGTCACGGTGTATTTCGCCGCACTGCTCGCGCGCACCGAAGACGGGTGGGAAGCGAGCGACATGGAACTCGACGACGTCGAGTCCCTCAGTGATCTGATCGATCTCGCCCGGTCCGCCGCTGTCGACGACGACACGGTGGTCGCCCTCATCGAGCAGGAGGACGCCTGGTTCGGCGTCGTCCGCGTGGACGGCGAGGAGGACCCGCGGTACTTCGTTTCGAACGCCTCCGCGGCCGCCCGCAGCTCCTACGGCTCGATGCTGACCAAAGAGCTGCTGGGCAGCGACGAGGAGGACGACGAACTCGACGACCTGGACCTCGACGGCACCGAGGACGGCGAGGAGGATGCCGTCTCCGCGTTCACGGACGAGGACTCCGAGGAGGACGAGGTGGGCGGGGCCGGCGCGGAGCCGGTACCGGCCGGTCCGCTCGGTGACCCGATGCTGCTGGACGACCTCGGGGTGACCAACAAACAACTGATGACCCTGGACGGGGACGCCCTCTCGGAGATCGCCGAGTCCCTCGGCGCCACCGAGGTCCTGGAGGCCGTCCGCTAGTGCTCCCTGCGAACACCGACGATCCCGTACGGGATCCGTGGCGGGACTCCATGCGCCTGGCGCTCCAGGAGGCCGCCCGGGCGGTGCCGGCCGGCGATGTGCCGGTCGGCGCCGTCGTGCTGGGCCCGGACGGGAAGATCCTCGCCACCGGGTACAACGAGCGCGAGGCGACCGGCGACCCCACGGCGCACGCCGAGGTACTGGCGCTGCGCCGGGCGGCCGCCGAGCTCGGGGAGTGGCGGCTGCCGGGATGCACCCTCGTGGTGACCCTGGAGCCGTGCGTGATGTGCGCGGGCGCGCTCGTGCAGTCGCGCGTCGCCCGGGTCGTCTTCGGCGCGGACGACGAGAAGGCGGGCGCCGCCGGGTCGCTGTGGGACCTCGTACGGGACCGCAGGCTCAACCACCGCCCGGAGGTGGTCCGCGGCGTCCTCGCGCAGGAGTGCGCGCGGCAGCTGACGGACTTCTTCCGCGACCTCTGACCGGCCAGGCGGACGGGCGGACGCGCCGTGCGAAAGCCCTGCCTACGGCGCCCGCGACGCCCCCGGACCCACCGATTTCGGTGGATGGGGGTCCTTAGGCTAGGATCCATCTCGGTAGTGTGTCCGAGTGGCCGAAGGAGCTCGCCTCGAAAGCGAGTATGGGGCAACCCATCGGGGGTTCAAATCCCTCCACTACCGCTTCGTTCGAAAGCCCCGCCCCGCAAGGGACGGGGCTTTCGGCGTATGGCGATCGCCTCTCCGGAGGACACCCGCGTGACTGCCCGCCCCCTCGGCCGTTGTCACGGCATGACCAAGACCCAGCGCATGCTCGCCGCCATCGCCCTCGCGGGGGCCGCCGCGGGCCTCGCCGCTCCCGCCGCCTCGGCCGCCCCGATCTCCCCCCTCACCCTCCCCGACCTGCCGGCCGCCGCCCCGGGCATGCCGGCCGGGGCCCAGCCCACGTCCGTCCAGGAGATCGGCTCGCAGCTCGGCTCCGGAGCGAACCAGCTCAACGCACTGATGGAGCTGCCCAACCAGCTGGCCCCGGTCATCGCACCCGTGCAGCCCCTCACGGACCTGGCCGGCGGCCTGGAGTAGCGCCGGGAACCCGTAGGGCTTCGCTAGCGCACGAAGAAGGCCCCGACCACCGGTCGGGACCTTCGACGCACGGGACGGGGGAAGTGGCATTCGGGGGGACAAAGCCACTTCCCCCGACGAGGACGGACCTACCGGTCCGGGCCGCAGTCAGGGGGAAGCTCGCGGCTCGGACCCCGCAGTGAGGTCCTGTCCCTCACCCACCGGTTTCCTGCCAGAACCGGTGGGCTCACACCCATGCTGCGCCCGCAGCAAGCGACCGTGCCACGGCAAAGGACCCGGAGTAGCGGGTCATTGGTCCTTAAATGACAGGTGAGTGCCCAATCCTGACCGGTTAGACTCACCCGACTTGCAAGGACCGGTTGGGGAGGCCGCCCGCACGTGGACACCAAGAAACTCATCACGGGTGCCCTCACCGTGTTCGTCCTCTTCGTGATCATCACCCAGCCGAAGCGGGCTGCCGAGATCGTGGAAATAGGCTTCCAGGGGATATCGGATGCCGCATCCGGCATCGGCGAGTTCATGACCGAACTGGTGCGCTGACCCGTACGCTGAAGCGGTTCCCGGACTTCCGGCCCCCCACTCCGACGGGTGGGGGGCTTTTTGCATACCCACCACTGGGCATAATGCCCCCTTATGCCCAACTTGCCCCCAACACGGCGATATACGGTGCTTGCACACAGTGCACATCTCTTGTGATGCTATGACCGCTTTTGATGGAGAGTTGACTGAAGGGGTGGCGTGACCGTGCCGGCCAGTACTGCGCCTCAAGTGCCACCCCAGCAGGACCCCCAGGTGCCGCCCCAGCCGGAGCCCCAGCGGGAACACCGCCCGGAGCCCGTCCAGGCGCCGCCCGAAGAGCCCCCGGTCGCGCCGAGACCCCCCAGCAGGGGCGCGGACACCCGGGCCCTCACCCAGGTCCTCTTCGGGCAGCTGAAGGGCCTGGAGCCGGGCACGGGCGAGCACAGCCGGGTGCGCGGGGCACTGATCGAGGCGAACCTCCCGCTCGTCCGGTACGCGGCCGCCCGCTTCCGCAGCCGCAATGAGCCGATGGAGGACGTGGTCCAGGTCGGCACCATCGGCCTGATCAACGCCATCGACCGGTTCGACCCGGACCGCGGCGTGCAGTTCCCGACCTTCGCGATGCCGACCGTCGTGGGCGAGATCAAGCGCTACTTCCGCGACAACGTCCGCACCGTCCACGTGCCGCGCCGCCTCCACGAGCTGTGGGTCCAGGTCAACGCCGCCACCGAGGACCTCACCACCCTCCACGGCCGCACCCCGACCACCGCCGAGATCGCCGAACGGCTGCGCATCACCGAGGACGAGGTGCTGTCCTGCATCGAGGCCGGCCGCAGCTACCACGCGACCTCCCTGGAGGCCGCACAGGAGGGCGACGGCATGCCCGGGCTACTGGACCGCCTCGGCTACGAGGACCCGGAGCTGGCCGGGGTCGAGCACCGCGACCTGGTTCGCCACCTCCTCGTACAGCTGCCCGAACGGGAGCAACGGATCCTGCTCCTGCGGTACTACAACAATCTGACGCAGTCGCAGATCAGCGTGGAGCTCGGCGTCTCCCAGATGCACGTCTCCCGACTCCTCGCCCGGAGCTTCGCCCGTCTGAGATCCGCAAACAGGATCGAGGCGTAACCGGAACGAGTGGAGATCATTCACACGTTTCCCGACAGATCGGGCTGATCGGCCTCTGAGCTGCTCTGTCGCTGGAGATATATGTCGACATGGCGCTACAGCGCGTTGCCGACATGTGACATTCTGCGTGAACCGCGTTTGCCGCAGCCCCGCCTCCGGTATTCAGGTGGAGGCTGCGTTCCTCCGACGGGCGCGCCGAACGCGACCGTCCGCGACCTCAAGGGGGTGGCATGTCCGTAGACCAGGGCAGCTCCAAGGTGCTCACGCTCATCAAGAGCGTGCCTGCGCCCACAGCACCTGTAGCGTCTGACCGCTCGGAAGCCATCGACACCCGCACCCTCTCCCGCTCCCTCTTCCGGCGACTTGCCGCCCTGGATGCGGACAGCCCCGAACGGATGTACGTACGTGACACCCTGATCGAGCTGAACCTGCCTCTCGTGCGCTATGCGTCCGCCCGGTTCCGCAGCCGCAACGAGCCGATGGAGGACATCGTCCAGGTCGGCACCATCGGCCTGATCAAGGCGATCGACCGCTTCGACTGCGAACGCGGCGTCGAGTTCCCGACGTTCGCGATGCCGACCGTCGTGGGCGAGATCAAACGATTCTTTCGGGACACCTCCTGGTCCGTGCGCGTCCCGCGCCGGCTCCAGGAGCTGCGCCTGGCGCTGACCAAGGCCAGCGACGAGCTCGCCCAGAAACTGGACCGCTCGCCGACCGTGCCGGAGCTCGCCGCCGTGCTCGGGGTCTCGGAGGAGGACGTCGTCGACGGTCTCGCCGTCGGCAACGCCTACACCGCCTCCTCGCTCGACTCGCCCTCCCCCGAGGACGAGGGCGGCGAGGGCTCCCTCGCGGACCGCCTCGGCTACGAGGACACCGCGCTGGAGGGTGTCGAGTACCGGGAGTCCCTGAAGCCGCTGCTCGCCAAACTCCCGCCCCGGGAACGTCAGATCATCATGCTGCGGTTCTTCGCGAACATGACGCAGTCGCAGATCGGCGAGGAGGTCGGCATCTCCCAGATGCACGTCTCCCGCCTGCTGACCCGCACCCTGGCGCAACTGCGCGTGGGACTCATCGGAGAGTGATCCGGCGCCTCGCGCTTCCCAATTGACGATGCGTCAGTAACACTGGCGCGATGCGAAAGGGATCGCGCGCGGCCGCCACCACCCTCCTCGCCCTGTGCTGCACGGCCGCCGCCGGCCTCACCGGCTGCGGCGGCCCGGCACGGGACGGCTATCTCGCCGTGGGCGCCGCGGCCCCCGGCCCCGAACGGGGCGCGGGGGAGAACGTGGCGCCGCGGGGTCAGGTGGAGTTCCAGCGACTCGGCGCTCCGGACGCGGCGGGCGGATCCTCCGCGTCCGCGGAAACCTCCGATACGACGCCCGGTCCCGCGGGATCCGGGGCCCCGGGCGACTCCGCCGCGGGCGGAGCCACGACCACCGCCCCCGGCGGCTCCGGGAACACCCCCGGCGCCCCCGCAGGGCCGGGCCGGACACGGCCGTCCCCCGGCACACCGGGCACGCCGACGCCGCCCACCGGTCCGACCTCGCCGGGCACTCCTTCGAACCCGCCCACCCGGCCGGGCACGACTCCGCCCGCCCCGCCGGCGTCCACGCCGGCCCGGCTGACGCTGTCCGCGCCGGTCCGGTCGGCCGCGGCGGACCGCTGGTGCGAGCGGGTCACGGTGACCTTCACCAACACCGGAACCACCGCGGCACGCTCGGGCACGGTCAGCTTCGCCACGCACATCATCGGCGCGCTCGGCGTCGACTGGGCCACGATCACCACGAGCCAGCCCCTGCCGGCGCCCCTGGCGGGCGGGGCATCGAAGACACCGACCTACACGGTGTGCGTGGAGTCCTGGCGGGTGCCGCTGGGCATGCACGTGGACACCCGGAAGGTCACCGCCACCTGGAGCTGAGCCGAGGTGGGGTGAGGCGGGACGTCTGCGGGCGCCGGCCCGGGACGTCAGTGCAGGACGACCCAGGCAGCCGCGCCGATGACGAGCACGAGGGCGATGATCAGCCCCAGCTTCGCGGCCGGGATCGAGGACCCGGACTGTTGCTGCTGCTCGGCGCGGCGCTGCTGACGGGATCCGGGACCCGCCTGGCGGGCCGGTGCGGCCTCCTCGACGAAGGCCTTGAACATCTGCGTGCTGCCCGCGGGGTCGTAGTTGCCCTCGGGGACCTGTGAGTTGTGGTTGTCAGCCATGGAGCAGGACCCTAGCCGGTTTTCCGATTCCTTTACCGCCCCACCCCCGGATTCATTTGCCTGTAGCAACCATTCGCTTCTATGGTTGCCTCAAGCAACAAGATGGGGGAACCCCGGTGACCGTGCAGACCGCACCGACAACTGAGCGAACTCCGGCCACCTCGGCCATCACGGCCACCTCGGCGGCTCCGGCCACCTCCGCCACCTCCGCCACCTCGGCCGCCACGGCCGCTCCCGGCACTCCGTACGCGGAGCTGGCCCGCCAGCTCACCGGAATCGGCGCGGTCAAGCGCGAGCTCACCCGCAACCTCCCCCCGGACTGCCCGCCCGGCGCCGCCGCCGTCCTGACCGTGCTCGACCGGCACGGGGAGATGCGGCTGAGCCGGCTGTCCGAGTTCATGGCGGTCGACATCTCGGTGACCAGCCGGCACGTGACGCACATCGCCGACCGCGGCTGGATCGAGCGCGAGATCGACCCGGTCGACGGGCGCTGCCGGATCCTGCGGCTCACCCCGGCCGGACGGGCGCTGCTCGGCGAGCTCGGCGCCCGCTACACGGCCTCGCTGGAGAGAGCCCTCCGCGACTGGTCCCCCCAGGACATCGACGTACTGAACACCCTGCTGGCCCGACTCCGATCGAGCTTCTAGAGGTAAGGAAAGACATGGCCCAGTCGGAGACGACAACCGACACCCCACCCACCTCCATGGCCACTTCCGTGACCATGACCCACCCCCAGATCATGAAGGCGCTGTCCGGGCTGATGCTCGGCATGTTCGTGGCGATCCTGTCGTCCACGATCGTCTCCAACGCCCTGCCCCAGATCATCAGCGACCTCGGCGGCACCCAGTCCTCGTACACCTGGGTGGTCACCGCCGCCCTGCTGTCGATGACGGCGGCCACCCCGCTGTGGGGCAAGCTGTCCGACCTGTTCAGCAAGAAGCTGCTGGTCCAGATATCCCTCGTCATCTACGTTCTCGGCTCCGTGGTCGCGGGCCTGTCCCAGAACACCGGCACGCTGATCGCCTGCCGCGTGGTCCAGGGCATCGGCGTCGGCGGCCTGTCGGCCCTCGCGCAGATCGTGATGGCCGCGATGATCTCCCCGCGCGAGCGCGGCCGGTACAGCGGCTACCTGGGCGCGGTCTTCGCCGTCGCCACGGTCGGTGGCCCGCTGCTGGGCGGTGTCATCACCGACACCGAGTGGCTGGGCTGGCGCTGGTGCTTCTACGTCGGCGTGCCGTTCGCGATCATCGCCCTGATCGTGCTCCAGCGCACCCTGCACCTCCCGGTCGTCCGCCGCGACGTGAAGGTCGACTGGCTCGGCGCCTTCCTGATCAGCGGCGCCGTCTCACTGCTGCTGATCTGGGTCACGCAGGCCGGCGACTCCTACGAGTGGATCTCCTGGCAGACCTGGGCGATGACGGGCGGCGCGCTCGCGCTCGGCCTCCTCTTCATCCTCGTCGAGACCCGCGCGAGCGACCCGATCATCCCGCTGCGCCTGTTCCGCAACAAGACCATCACCCTGGCCTCGGCAGCCTCCCTGTTCGTCGGCATCGCGATGTTCTCGGGCACCGTGTTTTTCAGCCAGTTCTTCCAGTTGGCCCGCGGTGAGTCCCCGACGATGTCCGGAATCCTCACGATTCCGATGATCGCCGGCCTCTTCGTCTCCTCCACCCTTTCCGGTCAGGTGATCACCAAGACCGGCAAGTGGAAGGCCTGGCTCGTCTCCGGCGGCGTACTGCTGACGGCCGGTCTGGGTCTGCTCGGCACCCTGCGCTACGACACCCCGTACTGGCACATCGCGATCTACATGGCGGTGACCGGCCTCGGTCTCGGCATGATGATGCAGAACCTGGTCCTCGCCACCCAGAACCAGGTGGCCCCCGAGGACCTGGGCTCGGCCAGCTCGGTCGTGACCTTCTTCCGCTCCCTCGGCGGCGCCATGGGCGTCTCCGCGCTGGGCGCGGTGATGGCCAACCGGGTCACCCACTACGTGCAGGACGGCCTCGCCGCCCTCGGCCCGAAGGCCGCGGCCCTCGGGCACGGCGGCACCGCCGGGGGCGGGATCCCGGACCTGGACAAGCTGCCCGCGCCGTTCCGCGAGGTCATCGAGTCGGCGTACGGGCACGGCGTCGGCGATGTCTTCCTCTACGCCGCCCCGTTCGCGCTGCTCGGACTGATCCTGGTGGTGTTCATCAAGGAGGTCGCCCTGCAGTCGAAGCCGGCGGCCCACTCCCCGGCGGCGGCCTCGAACGAGGCGACTCCCGCGGAGGCCGTGATCAAGGCCTAGCCGACGCCTGACCGGCAGACTCCTGCCCGGTCCTCCCCTGCCCGGTCCTCCCCTGCCCGGTCGACGCCTGAGCAATCGGCGTCGGCCGGGCAGCTGCGTTTGCCCGGTCGGCGCCGGGGCCGACGGGTGCCTTGGCCTCGATGCCCGCGATCAGGACGTCGAGCGCGAGGCAGAAGTCGGGCTCCGGCGCCCGCCGGGCCGTCCCCCCGCAGCCGTGCAGGAACTGGGAGACGGCCAGGTGGGCGCCGGTCCGCGCGGCGTCCACCAGTCCGGTGGCGTCCAACAGCCGCTGGAGGGCCGCGTCGAAGGCCCGCGCGTGGGGGCCGATGTTGGGGTAGGCGGCGGTGAGCGGAGCCACCCACGGGTGGTCCGCCAGCACCCGCCGGTATCTCCGGGCCAGCGTCTGCAACCGGCCCGGCCAGCCCTCTCCGGCGCCCTCCACCGGACTCTCCCCCGGGTCCTCCGCCCCCGGTTCCTCCGCCCCCGCGGTCGGCAGCCCCAGCTCGCCGAGCGCGCGGTCGAGGGCGAGTTCGAGCAGATCCTGCTTGGTGTCCACGTACCAGTACAGGGACATCGCGGTCACCCCGAGCCCGGCGGCCAGCCGCCGCATCGAGAACCGGGCCAGCCCGTCGGCGTCGAGCAGCCGTACGCTGGCGGCCGTGATCCGCTCCCGGTCCAGCCCGTTGAGCGCATCGCTGCGGCGTCGCGCGGGTGCGGCGGGCCTGACGGCCAGCCACACACTGGTCCGGGTCTCGCCGGGATCGGCCGCGGTCACCATGCAGGCACCCTCCTCACGACAGGCGGATCGGTCCGGAATGCCCGATCCGCCCTCTTGATGCTAGGTCCTGCGACGCCGATCGGGCCGGACCAGCCGACCCGATCTGTGCACGGAACCGGCACCGTGAGTCCGGATCAGGCCGTCGGAACCGTGAGGTCGTAGAAGGTGGCTCCGCCGACCGTGGTCGCCTTGAAGGTGGCCTTGACCCAGGTCTCGATGTCCGAGCTGGTGCCGCCGCCGGGACCACCGCGACCGCCACCCCCGGGCATGCCGCCGCCGGTGGCGCCGGTGGCGCTGCTCTGGCCGATGAACCAGTGGATCTTCCCGTCCCGCACGTACTTCTTGAACTGCTCGAGGGTCGGCGAGGGGTCGCTGCCGTTGAAGCCGCCGATCGGCATGACGGGCGCACCCGAGGCGAGCTGGTAGCTCGCCGCGTTCTGGGAGCCGATCGCGGCCGCCGCCCAGGTGTACGCGTCGGCGTCGGTGGTGAGGGCCGTCTTGGCCTCGGCGCTCACCCGGGCGCCGTTCAGCAGCCCGCCCGGACCGCCCTGGCCGCCGCCGAACCGCTCGCCGCCGCGTCCGCCCGCGCCGGCCTGGCCACCCCGGACCTGCGGCATTCCGCCCTGGCCACCCCGGACCTGCGGCGCGGCGCCCTGCGGCGGAGTGCCGCCCTGCTGCCCGGCGCCCGGCAGGCCACCGTTCTGCTGCGCCCCGCCGGGGCCGCCCTGACCGCCGCCCTGGGCCATCCCACCGGGACCGCCCGTGCCGCCCGTGCCACCGGGGCCGCCCATCATCCCGCCGGGCCCGCCCCGGCCGCCGGCCACCGCCGGGCCCGCGGTCACGATGGAGCCGGCGTGCGCGGTGCTCACCGTGGTCAGGCAGTACGCGAACGGCCCGGCCAGCGCCGCCGCCACCCCCAGCGCCGCCGTGGCCTGGAGCATCCGGCGCCCGGCCCGCGCCGCGAACGGCAGCGCGGCCGCGGCGACCAGCCCGCCCACCAGGACCGCCCAGCGCAGCCACGGCAGATAACCGGTGGCGCGGCCGAGCAGCACGTACGACCAGACCGCCGTCAGGGCGAGCGTGCCGGACAGGGTGATCGCGGCGGCCGCGCTGCTGCGCTCCTCCCACAGCACGGCGGCTCCCATGCCGATCAGCGCGGCCACGAACGGCGCCAGCGCCACGGTGTAGTACTCGTGGAAGATGCCCTGCATGTAGCTGAAGACGACCGCGGTGATCAGCAGCGAACCGCCCCAGGCCAGGAAGGACGCCCGGGCCATGCCCTCCAGCGAGTCGGTGGCCCGGCGGGCCCGCCAGGTGACCACCAGACCGGCCACCAGCAGCACGAGGGCCGCCGGCAGCAGCCAGGAGATCTGGCCGCCGATGTTGCCCGAGAAGAGCCGGTCGATGCCCGTCTCTCCCCAGCCTCCGCCGCCGCCTCCACCGCGGCCACCGCCACCGCCACCGACGCTTCCGGTCTCATTGCCGTTGATCCGGCCGAGGCCGTTGTAGCCGAGGGTCAGCTCCAAGAAGGAGTTGTTCTGCGAGCCGCCGATGTACGGCCGGGAGGAAGCCGGCCACAGCTCCACGATCGCGACCCACCAGCCGCCGGCCACCACCATCGCGAGCCCCGCCAGCAGCAGCTGCCCGAGCCGCCTGCGCAGCCGGGTGGGCGCGCAGACGGCGTACAGCAGGGCCAGCGGCGGCAGGATGACGAAGGCCTGCAGGGTCTTGGTGAGGAAGGCGAAGCCGACCGCGACCCCGGCCCAGAGCAGCCACTTGGTGCGGGCCCCGTCGAGGGCGCGCAGGACGCAGTACACCGTGACGGTCAGCAGCAGGGTCAGCAGCGCGTCGGGGTTATTGAAGCGGAACATCAGCGCGGCGACGGGCGTCAGCGCGAAGGCCGCCCCGCTCAGCAGCGCGGCCCCGGGACCGAACTGGCGGCGCACGGCGGCGTACAGGACACCGGCGGTGGCGACGCCCATCAGCGCCTGCGGGACGAGGATCTGCCAGGCGCCGAGCCCGAAGAGCCGGACGGACAGCATCATCGGCCACAGGGCCGCCGGGGGCTTGTCGACGGTGATGGAGTTTCCGGCGTCGGAGGAGCCGAAGAAGAAGGCCTTCCAGCTCTCGCTGCCGGCCTGCACGGCGGCGGAGTAGAAGGAGTTGGCGTAGCCGGAGGAGCCGAGGTCCCACAGGAGCAGTACGGCGGTGGCGATCAGCAGGCCGGCGAGGGAGGGGAGTTCCCACCGGGGCCGGTCGACCGCCCGGCGGCCGGTGTCGGTACCGGCTCGGGCCTCGGGGACCGGGAAGAGCGAGGGCGCTGCTGTGGTCATCGGATGTCGTCCTTCACGTTCACGGGAGTGTCGTGCCGCTCGGGGAAGACCCAGGCACGGAAGAGCAGGAAACGCAGCACGGTGGCGGCGAGGTTGGCCGTGATCAGCACGGCCAGTTCGGTGCTGTGCGCGGGATCGGCGGTGGCCGCAGCCAGCCCGGCGAGGGAGCCGCTGGTGAGAGCCAGCCCGATGCCGAACACCACGAGGCCCTGGGCCTGGTGGCGCACGGCCCGGTCCCGGCCGCGCACCCCGAAGGTGAGCCGGCGGTTGGCCGCGGTGTTGGCGACGGCGGAGAGCAGCAGCGCGGCGCCGTTGGCGAACTGCGGTCCGGCCCCGGCGCGGAAGGCGGAGTACAGGAGCAGGTAGAGCACGGTGGACAGCGCTCCGACGGCGCAGAAGCCGAGCAGCTGGCGGGCGAGTCCGCCCTCCACCCCGGGCAGTGCGGCGCGGTCGCGCGGATCGTCGCCGAAGGGGCGGGCGAGCCGATCCAGCGGGAGCGCGCCGACGGCGAGTGCCCGGCCCACGCGCCAGACGCCCTTGAGGTCGTCGGTGGCGGTCCGGACGATGTGGACGGTGGAGTCGGGGTCGTCGACCCAGTCCACCGGAACCTCGTGGATCCGCAGTCCCGCGCGCTCGGCGAGCACGAGCAGTTCGGTGTCGAAGAACCAGCCGGTGTCCTCCACCAGCGGCAGCAGCCGTTCGGCCACCTCGCGCCGGATCGCTTTGAACCCGCACTGCGCGTCGCTGAACCGGGCGGCCAGGGAGGACCGCAGGAGGAGGTTGTAGGCGCGGGAGATGAACTCCCGCTTGGCCCCGCGCACCACCCGTGAGGACCGGGCCAGGCGGGTGCCGATGGCGAGGTCGGAGTGGCCGGAGATCAGTGGTGCGACCAGCGGCAGCAGGGCGTTGAGGTCGGTGGAGAGGTCCACGTCCATGTAGGCGAGGACCGGGGCGTCCGAACCGGACCACACCGTACGCAGGGCCCTGCCCCGGCCCTTCTCCTCCAGCCGGGTGCTGCGTACGCCGTCCAGTGCGGCGGCGAGCCCCTGCGCGACCTCGGGGGTGCGGTCGGTGCTCGCGTTGTCGGCGACCGTGATCCGGAAGGGGTAGGGGAAGGTCCGGGTGAGGTGCTCGTGCAGTCTGCGGACGCACGGGCCGAGGTCCTTCTCCTCGTTGAAGACAGGGATCACCACGTCGAGCACGGGCTCGCCGGGCACGGGCGCGAGGGGCGCCCGGGCCGGAAGGGCCCCGGGAGAGGTGTCGGTTCGCATGGCCCGACACTCGCGGGGCGCCCTGTCACCGCTGTGTGGTGAGCCTGTGCCCTGCCTGTGAGCCTCCGCGGTCCGGCCGCGGGTGGGGCAGCAGGACCTCGAAGCAGGTCCGGCCGGGCTCGCTCCGGACGTCGACCCGTCCGCCGTGAGCCGTGACGACGGCCTGGACGATGGCCAGCCCGAGGCCGGTGGAGCCCGCGGCGCGGGAGCGGGAGGCGTCGCCGCGGGCGAAACGCTCGAAGACGTGGGGGAGGAGATCGGGAGCGATGCCGGGCCCGTCGTCCTCGATGCGCAGCCGGACGGCGGATGTTTCACGTGAAACACGGGCGGTGACGGTGGTGCCCGGCGGGGTGTGCGTACGGGCGTTGGCGAGCAGGTTGACCAGCACCTGCTGAATCCGCGCGGGGTCACCGCGGACAGGGGCCGGCTCGTCGGGCAGGCTCAGGTGCCAGTGGTGTTCCGGGCCCGCGGCGCGGGCGTCACTGACGGCGTCGACCACGAGCGGAGCCAGGTCGGTGTCGGTGTCGCCGGTGGAGAGCGGTCGGCCCGCATCGAGCCGGGCCAGCAGCAGCAGGTCCTCGACCAGGCCGGTCATGCGCGTGGCCTCGGACTCGATCCGGCCCAGGGCGTGCCGGGTGTCGGGGCCGGGCTCCTCGCGTCCCCGGCGGGTCAGCTCGGCGTAGCCCCGGATGGAGGCCAGCGGGGTGCGCAGCTCGTGGCTGGCGTCGGCGACGAACTGCCGGACCCGCATCTCGCTCTCCTGGCGGGCGGTGAGGGCGGAGGAGACATGTCCCAGCATCCGGTTGAGGGCCGCGCCGACCTGGCCCACTTCGGTGCGGGGGTCGGCCTCGGCGTCCGGGACCCGCTCGTTGAGGGCGGGCTCGCCCTTGTGCAGGGGGAGTTCGGAGACCCGGGTGGCGGTGGCGGCCACCCGGCGCAGCGGGCGCAGGGCGACCCCGACCAGGGCCTGTCCGGCGAGGGAGGCCGCGATCAGCCCGGCGAGGGTGACGCAGAGCTCCACCCCGACCAGGGTGCGCACGGTGGAATCGACATCGCTCAGCGGGAAGCCGAGGGCAAGGCTCCCCTCGGGGGCGATCATCACTCGATAGCTGCCGAGGCCCGGGAGCTCGGCGCCCACGGGCTCGGGCTTGCCCTGCGCAGCCTTCCGGGCGGCCTGGGCGAGGGCTTTGCTCTGGGCTTCGGTCAGCGGTGGCGCCTGGTCGGCCGACCAGCCGTCGACGCGGGCGTTGCGGGCGCTCCCCATGACGGTCCCGGCGGGATCCAGCCGGATCCCGGCAGCGTCCAGCGGGCTGCCGGGAGCCATGACGAAGCCGGCGCTGTTCTCCCGGGCCGGCTTCCCGCCGGGCGCCCGGACGGCCATCTTCACGGAGTTCTTCAGCTGGTCGTCGAGCTCGGTGACCAGGTACGAGCGCAGCGCGAAGGTGGTGACGGTCCCGATGGCCGCGCCCACCACGGCGATCAGTACCACCGCCGAGACGACGAGCCGGGTGCGCAGCGACCAGGGCCGGCGTCCGCGCGGCCGCCGTTTCGTGCGCAGGGCCACTACTGGGCCGACTCGGCAGGCTCGGCAGGCTTGATCAGGTATCCGGCACCGCGCCGGGTGTGGATCATCGGCGGCATGGCGATGCCGCTCTCCAACTTCCTGCGCAGGTAGGAGATGTAGAGCTCGACCACGTTGGCCTGGCCACCGAAGTCGTAGGACCACACTCGGTCCAGGATCTGCGCCTTGCTCAGCACACGGCGCGGATTGCGCATCAGGTAGCGCAGCAGCTCGAACTCGGTGGCCGTCAGGTGGACCTCCCGGCCACCCCGCACCACCTCGTGGCTGTCCTCGTCCAGCCGCAGGTCGCCGACGGCCAGCACCGAGCCGCCGCGCGCGGCCTGCGCCGCGCCGGAGCGCCGGACCAGGCCGCGCAGCCGGGCGACGACCTCCTCCAGGCTGAAGGGCTTGGTGACGTAGTCGTCGCCGCCCGCGGTGAGGCCCGCGATCCGGTCCTCCAGCGAGTCCTTGGCGGTCAGGAACAGCACGGGGACCTGCGGGATCTCCCGGCGCAGCCGCCCCAGGACGGCGAGGCCGTCCATGTCGGGAAGCATGATGTCGAGGACGACCACGTCCGGCCGGAACTCCCGTGCCGCCCGTACCGCACCCGCCCCGTCACCGGCGCTGCGGACCTCGCAGCCCTCGTAGCGCAGGGCCATGGACAGCAACTCGGAGAGCGAGGCCTCGTCGTCGACGACGAGGACCCGGCAGGGTCCGCCGTCGGGCCGCACCAGGGCCGTCGGGTGGTTGGTGGACGTGGACGCTTGGGAGGTGGTCGTCGCAGTCATACCGATAACGCTGTCCGGCGCCTCTGAGAGCGTTCTTGCGCCTACCTGTGAATTTCCTGAGAAAGGAAAACGGCGGGCGGGGGAGGCGCACGAACAGGCGGACGATGCCGGAACCGGGCCCAGGACCATGATCGGGACCGGGCCGGGGCCGGGGCCGGGATCAGCCGTCAGCCGTCAGCCGTCAGCCGTCGAGGCGGAACAGCCGGGCGCCGTTGTCGTGGCACACCGCCCGCAGCCAGTCGTCGCCGAGGCCGAGCCGCTCGAGGGCGGCCAGCTGGTGCTCGTAGGGATAGGGAATGTTCGGGAAGTCGGTACCGAGCAGGATCCGGTCGCCGAGATCCGCGAGCCGTCCGAGGTCACCGGGTGGAAAGCCGCTGAACTGCTCGGAAAAGTCGGTGAAGGCCATGGTGGTGTCCAGGCGGACCTCGGCGTACCGGTCCGCGAGGTCAAGGAAATCGGCGTACTCGGGCATGCCCATGTGAGCGATGACCAGCGGCAGCCTCGGATGGCGGGCCAGCAGCCGGGCGATCGGATCGGGGCCGGTGTGCTTGCCCGGGACGGGCCCCGAGCCGCAGTGGATCACGATCGGGATGGCGGCCTCGGCGAGCAGCCCCCAGACGGGGTCGAGTCGCTCGTCGCCCGGGTCGTAGCCGCCGACCTGGAGGTGCGCCTTGAAGATCCGGGCCCCGGAGTCGACGGCGCGCCGGACGTACGGGGTCACGCCCTCCTCCGGGAAGAAGGTCGCGGTGTGCAGGCAGTCGGGGGTGCGGGCGGCGAAATCGGCGGACCAGGCGTTGAGCCAGGCGGCCATCTCCGGCTTGTGCGGGTAGAGCATGGCGGTGAAGGCCCGGACCCCGAACTCCCGCAGGAGCGCGACGCGCTGCTCCTCCTCGTGCCGGTAGGTGATGGGCCACGCGACGCCGGTCAGCGGGCCGACCGCGTCGAAGTAGTCCCAGACCTTGTCCAGGACCCGCTCGGGCATGAAGTGCGTGTGTACGTCGACCAGTCCGGGCAGCCCGAGCCGCTCCCGGAAGGCGCGGACCGCCTCAGCCGTTGCGGACAAAGCCGTGGCTCCGCTCTACGGTCGCGACGTGCAGGGTGTAGCTCTCGTACCAGTCGGTGCGGCCCTGCTTCATGGCCTCGCGGTGCTCCAGGTCCTCGCGCCACCGGGTGAGGGACTCGTGGTCGCGGAAGTAGGCGACGGTGATGCCCAGGCCGCCGGGGTTACGCGCTGACTCGTAGCCGAGGAAGCCGGGATTCGCCCGGACGATCTCGTTCATCCGGGCGAGGGTCTCGGGGTATCCGCTGTCGTCGGCGGCTCGGGTATTGCTGAAAACGGCCATGACATAAGGGGGTTCGAAGGCCGGCACCGGCTGAGTGGTCATGTCGAACACCCTCCGCGCAGCGCTCCGGCATGTCCACCGGAAACGGCCCCGGAAGGCCAAAGGGATCCAAGTTTTGACCATGGCCGCCCCGCAGGTCGCGCCGCGATCCCCGAAGCTCAGAACAGCCCGTCCTGCGCCGCGGGAGCCCCGGCGGCGGACGTGATCTGCGCCATCGGCACCGACGTCGCCGCCTCCTCGCCCGGGGCGGTGAGCTCCCAGCCGGTCAGCAGCCGGGTGTCCACCACGAGCCCGTCCGCGAGGTGCAGGTCGGGCCCGGCCGCGCCCAGCAGGCGGCCCACGACGGACCCGCCGGGCACCATCTCGGTCAGCACCCGCTCCGGCGAGGGCGGGCCGGACAGCGCGTCCAGCCCGAACGCCACCGCATGGTCGGCCACTTCGCAGTCCACCCGCTCCAGCGACTCGGGCCACCCCGGCAGCGCCGCCGCCCGTGCGTACAGCTCGGCGACCTCCCGGGCCCGGTCCGGCGCGGCCGGCAGGTGCGCCCGTACGGCGCGCTTGCGGGCGTACGCGATCCGGTCGGGCACCCCGAGCGCCGCCCGCAGCAGTTCCTCGGTGCGCCGGGTCGCCATCAGCGGACCTCGCCCGAGCCAGGACCAGGCCACCGCACCCTGCTCCAGCAGCCTGGCCGGGCCCCGCTCCTCGGCGGTGATCCCCACCTTGACCATGCCGGGCCCGAACCAGGCCAGGTAGACCCGGTAGGTCCGGGGATCCGCGGCGTTGGTGTCGGCGGCCACGGAGAACGACCGGTCGAGGCGGGCGCATTCGGGGCACTGCGCGTTACCGGTGCGGCCCGGCACGGTGTCCGCGGTCGGACAGGGCGTCCGCTTCCCGGCCCGCCACACCCCGAGGCAGTGCCGCTCCCCGCGTGCGGTGAAGGCGATCCGCTGCCCGTACACGAGCTCGCTCGTCCGCCCGCCGCGCCCGTCCCCGTACCACCCGATGGCCGGGCGGCCGTCCTTCCACCGGATCCCGGTGCACCACCACGTCACAGCGGGAGCGGCCGCTCGAAGAAGGTGTCCAGGACGACGGTGGCATGCGTACCGCTGACGCCGTTGATGGCGTAGAGGCGGCGCAGCACATCCTGCAGCTGCTCGGTCGACGCTGTGCGCACCTTGACCAGCACGGACGCACTGCCCGCGATGATGTGCGCCTCCTGGATCTCGGGGATCGCGGCGAAATCGGCGCCGGACTCGCCCATCCAGGTAGTGGAGTCGACCATCACGTAGGCCAGGACGCCGCTGCCGACGGCGGCCGGGTCGACGTCGACGGTGGTCCGCCGGATCACCCCTCGCTCGCGCAGTTTGCGTACCCGCTCGTGGGTGGCACCCGCCGAGAGCCCGACGGCCGCGCCCAGGGCGGCGTACGACTGGCCGGCGTCCTGCTGCAGGCGCAGGACCAGCGCACGGTCGATGTCGTCCACGCAATCTTCCTCTCATGGGCCTGTCGGCCCTTGCGAAGACGGTACCTGATCCTGCAATCTCACCATCAGACCGAACAAAATTCGGCATAACTCTTCCAGGGGGAATCATGTCTGCCATCGCCGACCTCACCTTGTACGAGATTCTGGACGAGCGCTTCCGGACCGGCCGCTGCGCCAACGGCGACGCCCGGCTGGAACGTCTCCATGACGACTGCCGCTGGGCGGAGGGCCCGCTCTACCTGCCCGCCTGGCGGCAACTGGTGTGGAGCGACATCCCCAACGACCGGATGCTGCGCTGGGACGAGGCGAGCGGCGCGGTCTCCGTCTTCCGCTCCCCGGCCGGTCACTCCAACGGCAACACCCTCGACCGCGAGGGCCGCCTGATCACCTGTGAGCAGGGCAACCGCCGCGTCACCCGCACCGAACCGGACGGCAGCCTCACCGTGATCGCCGACCGCTTCGACGGCAAGCGGCTCAACAGCCCGAACGACGCGGTGGTCCGCTCGGACGGCTCGGTCTGGTTCTCCGACCCGGACTTCGGCATCACCAGCGACTACGAGGGCCACCGCGCAGTCGGCGAGATCGGCGCCTGCAACCTCTACCGCGCCGACCCCTCGACCGGCGAGGTCCGATTGGTCGCGGATGGCTTCCTCGGCCCCAACGGCGTCGCCTTCTCCCCCGACGAGAGCGAGCTGTACGCCGCGGACACCCGGGCCGGCCACATCCGCGCCTTCAAGGTCACCGACGACGGCACCCTCGCCGACGACCGGGTCTTCACCACCTGCCCCGGGGTCGACAACATCCGCTTCGACGACGAGGGCCGACTGTGGGCGGCCGCCATGGAGAACGGCGTCCAGTGCTACGCGGCGGACGGCACCCTGATCGGCCGGCTCCGCGTCCCCGAACCGGTCTCGAACATCGCCTTCGGCGGCGCCAAGAACAACCGCCTCTTCATCACCGCCACCACCTCCCTCTACTCCCTGGTGATGTCGGTGACCGGCCTGCCCCGCGTCCTCTGAGGACGGGGCCGCCCCTGCGGGCTACCGGCTACCGGGCGACGAACTGGGTCAGGATCGCCTGCACCTCGTAGATGTCGACGCCCTTGGTGAAGGTCTTCTCGATCGGCGTCGAGCTGCCGGATATCCAGATCTTGAGCTCGGCGTCGAGATCGAAGTGCCCGGCGGTCTCGACGGAGAAGTGCGTGATGCTCCGGTACGGGATGGAGTGGTACTCCACCTTCTTCCCCGTGAGCCCCTGCTTGTCGACGAGCACCAGCCGCCGGTCCGTGAACAGGATCGTGTCCCGGATCAGCAGATAGGCGGCGTGCACCTGCTCGCCCTGCCCCAGCAGCCGCGCGTAGTCCCGCTGCGCCGACACCGGGTCGACGGTGTGCGCGTTCCCGAACAGTCCCATGAGTGCCCCCGTTTTCCGGCTTCGAACGATCTTCAGAAACCGTACCGAGGCCGGCCTGTAGTCGACGTCCCCCACCAGAGCCATCCCACCCCTGACATCCTCCGGGGGACCCCCTCCCCACCAAGGAGGAGACACGGGACTCCAGGGCATACGACGAAGGCCCCGGACTTTCGTCCGGGGCCTTCGTCCTGCTGTGCACTCGGCAGGATTCGAACCTGCAACCTTCTGATCCGTAGTCAGATGCTCTATCCGTTAAGCTACGAGTGCTTGAGCTTCGCGGGGTTTTGCGCCCCGTTGGCCTTGCGAGAACAACAATACATGGACCTCGCCGGGACGCGAAATCCATTAGCCAAACCAGTGCTGACCTGCGGAAACGGCCTGGACGAAGATCGTCCGAATGGGCTCTCGCAGAGGCCGCGGCTGACCGGATTGCCCCGGAACGCATCGAAGCCCCGGTCCGTCAGGACCGGGGCTTCGATGAAGTGCGGAGGCGGAGGGATTTGAACCCTCGATGGGGTGTAAGCCCCAAACCGCATTAGCAGTGCGGCGCCATAGACCGGACTAGGCGACGCCTCCAGCACACCCCCGCGTACGAAGGTGCGTGCAGATGATGACACAGGCGCAGGGCCCCTCACCAATCCGCTCCCACGGTACTAGGCGGGACGGGCGGAGAGCAAAGCCTTAAAGCGGCCCGCGCACGCAACGTCGGCAGGCCCCTCGTCGTTGGGCAGCCGTACGACGTACGGACGATCTGGAGTGCCCATGCTGCGTCTCGCCGCCTTCGCCGTCACCTCCGCCCTCGCCGCCGCGGCGGCCGGGCCGCTGCCCCCGCTGCCGCTGGGTCGGCTGCTGGCGACGCCCGACCACCTCACCATCGCCATGGCCGACACCGGGAACCGCCACTTGGACCGGGAGTACCGCCTCGAATGCGACCCCGTCGGCGGCGACCACCCCGAGGCGGAGGGGGCCTGCGCACGGCTGGACCGGTTCGCCCGGGAGGGGAAGGACCCCTTCGCCCCCGTCTCCGATCGGCAGATCTGCACCATGCAGCACGGGGGCCCCGCCACCGCCCGGATCACCGGAACCTGGAACGGCCACAGGGTGGACGCCACGTTCCGGCGGACCAACGGATGCGAGATCAGCCGCTGGGACGAGTTGGAACCTCTGCTTCCGAGTGGGCGGTCCTGACCTGGGAGGATGCGCGGGATGGGCGGTATCCACCACACATCCGCCACCCCATCGCGGGCCTGTGGCCTTAGACTCCTCCCGTGACTTGCCGGTAGTTGTTGGTCAGGGAGGAAGCTCGTCGTGAGCAGCAGGCCATCCCGAGGCGCTGCTCGCCTCGCAGCAATACTCGACGCTCTTCCGGACGCGCTGTTGCTCGTCAACGCCAACGGCACGGTCGTCAACGCCAATTCGATCGCTCTCGAGGTCATGGAGAGCCCGGGCACCGGGCTCGTCGGCCGCGGCGTTCTCGACCTCCTGCCCGAGTTCGACTCCAAGCTGATCCCCGGCTCCATGCGCCGGCCCGGCGAGGAGGACGGCAGCCGTGCCAAGCCCAAGCGGATGACCGCGCGCCGCACCGACGGATCAGAGTTCCCCGTCGAGGTCACCAGCGCCCATCTCGACGGCCGTGACGCCTACCGTGAGCCGCAACCCTCGTACACAGGTGACGAGCTGCTGATGCTCGTGGTCCGGGACCTCTCGCAGACCGTGGACACCGAGGCCGAGCTGGCCCGCTCGCAGCGCCAGACCGAGATGATCCTGCGCGCCGCCGCCGAGGGCGTCGTGGGCACCGACACCGACGGACGGGTGGTCCTGGTCAACCCGGCCGCCGCCCAGATCCTCGGCTACCGCGCCACCGACCTGGGCAACCGGGAACTGCACGGCCTCGTCCAGCACTCCCGCGCCGACGGCTCCCCCTTCCCCTTCGAGGAGTCCCCGCTCGCCGACACCCTGCGCAGCGGACGCAAGCACCGCGTCCGCGGGCAGGTGCTGTGGAACAAGGCCGGACAACCGGTCGCCGTCGACCTGACCACCTCGCCCGTACGGGACGGGGAGCAGCTCGTCGGCGCCGTGATGACCTTCACCGACCGGCGCCCCTACGACGCCCTCGCCGCCCGGCACGCGCAGCTGATGGCCGTCCTCGGCGAATCCCTGCGCGGGCCGCTGGACGAGCTGCGCGGCGAGCTGGCGACGCTCGCCGCCGACGACGCCGGCCAGCTGTGGCCCGAGGCCAACCAGCTGCTGCACCACCTGGCCGCCGGGTACTCCCGGATGACCACCCTGGTGGACAACGTCCTCGGCTACCAGCGCCTGGACTCCGGCAGGGACCGGCTCTCGAAGAAGAAAGTCCTGATCAACACCGTGGTCGCGGCGGGCGTCGACGGCGCCGTCGAGCTGATCGGTCCGGGGCGCGCGCAGTTCGCCGTCCACGCGCCGACCATCGAGGCCGAGGTGGACTCCGACCGGATCGCGACCGCGCTCGCCCACCTCGTCGCGGACGTCGCCGGGGTGGACGCCACCGGCAAGACCCGCCAGGGCAGCGGCTACAGCGACTCGACGATCGTGGTGGCGGCCGCACAGCGCGGCGATGTCGTACGGATCGAGGTGCGCGGGCCGTACGAGGGCGGGAACCCGGTCCACGAACCGATCGTCCGGGGGATCGTGGCCTCGCACGGCGGCGTGCTGCAGACGGTAGCGGTGCCGGGCGCGCCCGGCGGGGCGTACGTCCTGGAACTCCCGCTCGGATCGGGTGCCGGGACGGTGACCCTGCCGGAACCGGCGGAGGAGCCCCCGACCGGTCCGACCACGGACGGCGCGGGCACCGCCGGGGGCGCCGCTCCCGGCAAGGTCTCCGGCGGCCGGCGTGCCCGGCGCGGAGTGGACGCCTTCCTGGATGACGAGGCCCCCGGCCCCGAGGCCGCTCAAGCCGCGCAGGGCGGTGGCGCGCTGGCGCTGGCGCTGCCGTCCGGGCGGCGGCGGGCGGGCGAGGTCGGCGACGCTCCCGAGGCGGGCCCCGAGCTCGCGCAGTCCCCGGTGAACCCCGCGGGACTCGGTACCGGACGCAGGCGCGGCCGGGCCGGTGACGGCAGCGGCGGGGCCGAGGGCTCCGACGGTCCCGGCGGCCCGGGACGGCCCGTGCCCCCGCAGGGCACCGCCATGCCCGCGCTCCCGCCCGTCCCCGCGGTGCCGCCGGTTCCGGTGACCGAGCATCCGGCCGGACGCCGCCGCGCGCTCGGTGCGGCCGGTCCGGCGCAGCCGGGCGGTCCGGTCCCCGCGACAGGGCTGGGGCCGACGCCCGTGCCCGCGCGGCCCATCGCTCCCGAGGGCGGTTTCGCGCTGCCCGCCGGCCCGACCCCGGCTCCCGCACCTGCTCCCGCACCTGCTCCCGCCTATACCGACTCCGACGGCTCTGCCGGTCGGCGTGGCCGCCGTGTACTGGGCGCCCCCGCCGGCGAGCCCGAAGCCCCCGCCCCGCAGCCGGCGGAGTCCGCCGAGAACCCGACCGGGCGGCGCCGTGCACTGGCCGGCGCCCCGGCCTGGCCGGTACCGGCGGCCCGTACGGCCCCCGAGGGCGACGAGCCCTCCGGCCCGGTCGCGGTCCCGAGTGCGCGCAGGCCGCAGGACGCCCCCGCCGAGAGCCAGGCCGCACAGCCGATCAGCGTGCGCGCCCTCGGCACCCTCGGCCAGGGCATTTCTTTGGACCCGGGCGGCTCGGGCCCTGCCACCGGCCCCGGTTCGGCTTCCGGCTCCGGCCGCCGTCGCCGGCTCGCCGAGCCCGCCCCGCAGGGCCGTGCCTTCGCGATAGGAGCGCCCGAGGCGGGCGCCGACGAGGGCCCCGAGCCGCTGGACGGCCCGGGCGGCGCCGTCGAGGTCGTCAACCGGCCCGCACCGCGCCCCGTGGACGACGAGCTGCCGCCGGAGCCCCTGGACAACCCGCGCCGGCTCCTGGTGTGGCCCGCGCCCGATGTGCAGACGCAGCAGGCCCTCAGCGACCGGGGCTACCGGCCGGTGATCGTGCACTCCCGCGAGGAGGTGGACGCGCAGATCGCCGCGTTCCCCGCCGCGCTGTTCGTCGACCCGCTGACCGGTCCGATCACCCGGACCGCCCTGCAGTCCCTGCGCCAGGCCGCGGTGGCCGCGGAGGTCCCCGTACTGGTCACGGCCGGGCTGGGGCACGCCACGCGGGAGGCGGCGTACGGCGCCGATCCGGCCGTGCTGCTGAAGGCGCTGGCGCCGCGCGACAGCGAGCAGCACCCCTCCCGGGTGCTGCTGATCGAGGAGCACGAGGAGATCGCGACCGCGCTGACCGCGGCCCTGGAGCGGCGCGGCATGCAGGTGGCCCGGGCGGGTGCCGACAACGACGCCGTGGAACTGGCGACGCGGATGCGGCCCAACCTGGTGGTCATGGACCTGATGCAGGTGCGCCGTCGGCGGGCCGGGATCGTGGACTGGCTGCGCGCCAACGGGCAACTGAACCGCACGCCCCTGGTCGTCTACACGACGACCGGCATCGACCCGGCCGAACTGCCGCGGCTCGCCTCCGGCGAGAGCGTTCTCTTCCTCGCGGAGCGGGCCACCACCGCGGACGTCCAGGGCCGCATCGTGGACCTGCTGGCCAAGATCGGCACGAACTAGTAATCCTGGGCCGATGGCCATCACCAACACGAGCGAGCACACCGTCCCCGCCGACAACGGGGAGGTGAACCTGCTCATCGCGCGGCAGGTGGAGCCCGGGCACGAGGAGACCTTCGAGGCCTGGGCCCACGGGATCCTGGAGACGGCCGCGGGCTTCCCGGACCACCTCGGGTACGGGCTCTTCCGCCCGGCGGCGGAGGGCGGGCCCTGGTTCCTGGTCCACCGCTTCCGCAATCAGGCCGCGTTCCAGCGCTGGCAGGACTCCCCGGAGCGGGCGCAGTGGTTCTCCAACTGCCTCGGCCATCACCACACCGAGATAGCCCGGCGGGAACTGCACGGCATGGAGACCTGGTTCGCCAAGCCGGGTACGACCCGGCCCGCACCGCCGCGGTGGAAGATGGCGATCAGCTCGGGGCTGGCCATCTTCCCGATCTCGCTGATCGGCAACGCGGTGCTCGGGCCGTACCTGGTCGATCTGCACTTCGTGCTGCGGACGGCCGCCTTCGCCGTCGTGTTCAGCACCCTCATGACCTACGTGGCCATGCCCGCCGTCAGCAGGCTGCTGCGGTCATGGCTCACTCGGGGCTAGCTGCTCGTCGTCGTCAGTCGAGCTTGGTGACGTCCAACGCGCCGTCCGCGTACTGCTTGCGGATCACCTTCTTGTCGAACTTGCCGACGCTGGTCTTCGGCACCGCCTCGATGAAGGTCCAACGCTCCGGCAGCTGCCACTTGGCGACGGTCCGGGCGAGGAAGTCGCGCAGCTCCGTGTAGTTCACGGTCGCGCCCTCCTTGAGGACGACCGTGGCCAGCGGGCGCTCTCCCCACTTCTCGTCGGGGACGGCGACGACGGCGGCCTCGGCGACATCGGGGTGCCCCATCAGTGCGTTCTCCAGGTCCACGCTGGAGATCCACTCACCGCCGGACTTGATGACGTCCTTGGCTCGGTCGGTGAGGGTCAGGAAGCCGTCGGCGCTGATGACGCCGACGTCGCCGGTCTTGAGCCAGCCGTCGGCGCTGAACTTGTCCTCGGGGCGGAAGGGTTCGCCGGACGCTCCGCCGTAGTAGGAGCTCGCGATCCAGTTGCCGCGCACCTCCAGCTCGCCCGCCGACTCCCCGTCCCAGGGCAGGAGGTCGCCGTTCGGGCCGATGAGGCGGGCTTCGACGCCCGCCGGGAAACGGCCCTGGGTGATCCGGTAGGGCCACTCCTCCTCGGCGCTCAGACCGGCCGGCGGGTGCGCCATCGTCCCGAGCGGGGAGGTCTCGGTCATGCCCCAGGCGTGGCAGACGCGGACGCCGAGCTTGTCGTAGGCCTCCATCAGGGCGGGCGGACAGGCCGAGCCGCCGATGGTGACCTGCTTCATCGAGGTCAGGTCGCGCGGGTTGGCGGTGACCTCGGCCAGCAGTCCCTGCCAGATGGTGGGGACGGCCGCGGCGTGAGAGGGCTTCTCCCGCTCGATCATCTCGGCGAGCGGGGCGGGCTGCAGGAAGCGGTCCGGCATCAGCATGTTGATGCCGGTCATGAAGGTGGCGTGCGGCAGGCCCCAGGCGTTCACGTGGAACTGCGGGACCACGATGAGGGTGGTGTCCCGGTCGGTCAGACCCATCGACTCGGTCATGTTGACCTGCATGGAGTGCAGGTAGAGCGAGCGGTGGGAGAAGACGACGCCCTTGGGGTCCCCGGTGGTGCCGGAGGTGTAGCACATGGCGGCAGCCTGGCGCTCGTCCAGCTCGGGCCAGTCGAAGCTGTCGGAGCTGCCCGCGAGGAGTTCCTCGTACTCGTGCACCTGCACGTTCAGGCCCTCGAGCACGGAACGGTCGCCGATGCCGCTGACCACCACGTGCTCGATGGTCGGCAGGTGCGGCAGCAGCGGCGCGAGCAGGGGGAGCAGCGTGCCGTTGACCAGTACCACCCGGTCGGCGGCGTGGTTGACGATGAAGACCAGCTGCTCAGGGGGGAGCCGCAGGTTGAGGGTGTGCAGGACCGCACCCATGGAGGGGATCGCGAAATACGCCTCGACGTGCTCGGCGTTGTTCCACATCAGAGTCGCGACAGCATCCGAATCCTGCACTCCGAGCTGGTCGCGCAGGGCGCCGGCCAGACGGGTGGCGCGGTTGCCGATCTCGGCGAAGCTGCGGCGATGCGGCTCAGCCTCCCCGGTCCAGGTCGTGACCTGGGACTTCCCGTGGATCGTCATCCCGTGTCGGAGTATGCGGGTGACGAGGAGCGGTACGTCCTGCATGGTGCTGAGCAAAGCGTCCTCCCGGTGAGCGCTGCGGCGCTGCGGCGGCTACGGATGCTGCCGATTCTGCGCACGTACCGGTCGGCATGTCACTACCCGGGAGTAGAAAGCAGGGCGTGTTTCACGTGAAACATCCCCTGCCGTCGTCACGTTTCACGTGAAACATCCTTCGTCTCACCGGACCGGCATGAGCTCCGGGTCCTCGCGGAGCTTGCACAGCGCACGGGAGACCGCGCTCTTGACCGTGCCGACCGAAACACCCAGCAGCTCCGCGGTCTGCACCTCGCTCAGGTCCTCGTAGTACCGCAGGACGACCATGGCCCTCTGCCGGTCGGGCAGCCGGGTCACCGCGCGCCACATCGCGTCGCGCAGCGCCTGCGCCTCGGCGGGGTCAGAAGTCGGGGCCGCCTCGGTCTCCGGGAGCTCGTCGCACGCGAACTCGTCGACCTTGCGCTTGCGCCATTGGGAGGTACGGGTGTTGACCAGGGTCCGCCGGACGTACCCGTCGAGGGCACGGTGGTCCTCGATCCGGTCCCAGGCCATGTACGTCTTCGCAAGGGCGGTCTGGAGCAGGTCCTCCGCATCGCACGGGTTGGCGGTGAGGGAGCGCGCCGTGCGCATCAGGACCGTGCCGCGGGTCCGGACGTACGCCGAGAACGACGGGTACGGCGTCGGATTCGAGGCGAGTGTGCACACAGGCGTGGTCATGTCTCCACGCTAGGAGCGCCTACTCGCCGTGGGATCGGCCGCAGGTGCCGATGGTGGATCCCTCTCAGGTTGTAGGTGCAGGGCCCTCCCCACCCCCTGAAGGTGGAGGGGTGGGGAGCCCGGGGTCGCTGTTCTCAGCCGTCGGAGCCGAGGACCAGCCCGGAGGTCGGCACCCCGGTGCCCGCCGTGACGAGGGCGCGCGCCGCGCCCGCGACCTGGTTGACGGAGGTGCCGCGGAGCTGGCGGACTGCTTCGGCTATGCCGTTCATACCGTGGAGGTACGCCTCTCCGAGCTGACCTCCGTGGGTGTTGAGCGGCAGGGTGTCGGCGGCCACGAAGTCCGCTGCCTCGCCCGGCGCGCAGAAGCCGAACTCCTCCAGCTGCATCAGCACGAAGGGGGTGAAGTGGTCGTAGAGGATGCCGACGTCGATGTCCGACGGCCGCAGTCCACTGGTCCGCCACAGCTGGCGGGCGACGACGTCCATCTCCGGCAGCCCGGTGAGGTCGTCGCGGTAGAAGGAGGTCATGCCCTCCTGGCGCCGCCCGGCACCCTGTGCGGCAGCGGTGATCACGGCGGGCGCGTTCCGCAGGTCCCGGGCGCGCTCGGTCGTGGTGACGACCAGGGCCTGGCCGCCGTCGGTCTCCTGGCAGCAGTCCAGCAGCCGCAGCGGTTCCACGATCCAGCGCGAGGCGGCGTGGTCGGCGAGGGTGATGGGCTTGCCGTGGAAGTACGCGGCGGGGTTGTTCGCGGCGTGCCGGCGGTCGGTGACGGCGACGTGCCCGAAGGCTTCGGGGGTGAGGTTGTAGGTGTGCAGGTAGCGCTGTGCGGTCATGGCCACCCAGGAGGCGGGGGTCAGCAGACCCCAGGGCAGCGACCAGCCGAGCGCCGCCCCCTCCGCCGAAGGCTCCCGCTGCTGGACCCCGGACCCGAAGCGGCGCCCGGAGCGCTCGTTGAAGGCGCGGTAGCAGACCACGACCTCCGCGACCCCGGTGGCGACGGCGAGGGCGGCCTGCTGGACGGTCGCGCAGGCCGCGCCGCCGCCGTAGTGGATGCGGGAGAAGAAGGACAGGTCCCCGATGCCCGCCGCCTGGGCGACGGTGATCTCGGGGCTGGTGTCCATCGTGAAGGTGACCATGCCGTCGACGTCGGCGGGGGTCAGCCCGGCGTCGTCGAGGGCGGCGTGCACGGCCTCGACGGCGAGCTTGAGCTCGCTGCGGCCGGAGTCCTTGGAGAACGCGGTCGCTCCGATGCCGACGATGGCGGCGCGGCCGCCGAGCTCGTCGCGGGTGCGGACGCTCATGCCGGTACCTCCGCGGTGATCGTTCCGGACACGTGGTGGCCGATGCCGTTCGCGCCGACGACCCGGATCTCGACGGTGGTTCCGGACGCGGGGGTCCCGGAGACGGCGGTGACCGTGCCCGTGAGGGTCATCGTGTCGCCCGGATAGTTGGGGGCGCCGAGCCGGATCGCCACCTTGCGCAGGACGGCCCGCGGCCCGAGCTGGTCGGTCACGTACCGGCCGACCAGGCCGTTCGTGGTCAGGATGTTCATGAAGATGTCCGGGGAGCCCTTCTCCTGCGCGAGCACCGCGTCGTGGTGGACGTCCTGGTAGTCGCGGGAGGCGATCGCACCCGCGACGATCAGGGTGCGGGTGATCGGAATCTCCAGCGGCGGCAGCGTGTCGCCGACGTTCATGCCTGCTCTCCCTCGGCTGTCGAAGCGAATGCGGGGGACGCGGCGATCGCGGCCCCCAGCTCGGCCAGCAGCTCGCTGCCGCATCCCAGGTACGCGTCCAGTTGGCGACCCCACAGGAAGTGCCGGTGGACGGGGTGGTCCAGGTCGGCGCCCATGCCGCCGTGCAGGTGCTGGCCCGCGTGCACGACCCGCTTGCCCGCCTCCGAGGCCCACCAGGCAGCCGTCAGCGCGTGCTCGTGGGCCGGAAGACCCTGGTCGATGCGCCAGGCCGCCTCGTACGCGGTGACCCGGATCGCCTCGGTGTCCATGTGCGCGTCGGCCGCGCGCAGCATGACCCCCTGGTTGGTGGACAGCGGCCTTCCGAACTGCTCACGGGTGGAGGTGTATTCCACCGCCCGGGCGAGGGAGCCCGCACAGACGCCCGCCTGGAGCCCGGCGAAGGCGGTGCGGGCGGCGGCGAGCGTGTCCTCGTACGCACCCTCGGAACCGAGGCGTTCGGCCTCGGCTCCGGTCAGGGTCAGCCGTCCGGCCGACCAGGGGGCGGTGGTCTCCACCGGGGAGGTCCGCACCCCGGGCGCGTCGGTCCGTACGAGCCACAGCGCCCGGTCCGCGTCCGGGACCAGTACGTGCGTGGCGTCGCGCAGCCAGGGCACGACGGGGGCGGTCCCGGTGAGCCGACCGCCCTCGGCGGTGATCCGGCCGTGCGCCGGGAAGGCTCCGGTGGCCACCACGTCGCCCGTGCCGAGGGCGGGCAGCAGACGGGCGCACTGCTCGGGGCTGCCGTGCGCGGCCACGGGGAGGATCCCGTACGCGCAGGTGGCGGCGTACGGGACCTGCGCTGTGGTGCGGCCCTGCTCCTCCAGCAGCAGGACCAGCCCGAGCAGGCCGGTCTCCTCGACCGCGGCGGTCAGTCCGGCCGTGGTGAGGGCCTTCCACAGTTCGGCGTCGCTGCCGGTGCCCGCTTCGGCGAGGCGTTCGTGGGTGGCGAGATCGGCGAAGATCCGGGCGGCGAGGCCGGCCGCGGCGGCCTGTTCCTCGGTGGGGTGGAAGTCCATCAGCCCTCACTCCCGCGGAAGACGGGGAGTTCGAGGCCGTCGTCGACGCGCAGGAACTCCAGCTGAACGGACAGGCCGATGCGCACCTTGTCGTAGGGCACGCCGGTGATGTTGCTGATCATCCGGACTCCTTCGGCGAGCTCGACGAGAGCGACCGCATAGGGCGGGTCGAAGGCCGGGAAGGGCGGGTGGTGCATGACGACGTAGCTGAAGACCGTGCCGGCGCCGGAGGCCTCGACGGTGTCCCAGTCGGGGCTCGAGCAGGCGTTGCAGCCGGGGAGCCACGGGAAACGCAGGGTGGTACAGGCGGTGCAGCGCTGGATCAGCAGCTTGTGATCCCGCACCCCGTCCCAGAATCCCTGGTTGTCGCGGTTGACCACCGGGCGGGGGCGCTGCGCCGGGGGCTGCTTGACCGGCCGGGCGGCGGGCGCGTACTTGAGGATGCGGAAGCGGTGGGTGCCGGCGAGCTCACCGTCCACCTGAACGTCCATCCGGGTGGTCACGAAGTGGCCGGTGCCCAGCTTGGTCGTCTTGCGGGGCGACACCGACTCGATGACGGCGTCGAAGGTGATCGCGTCGCCGGGGCGCAGCGGTCGGAGGTACTCCTGCTCGCAGTCGGTGGCGACCACGGAGGTGAAGCCGGCGCCGTCGAGAAGCCCGAGGAGCTCGTCGTAGGCGGATGAGCGGTCCGCATGGCCTGAGAGCCCGCCCATGGTCCAGGCCTGGAGCATGGTGGGCGGGGCGATGGCGTCCGGGCCGGTGTACGCGGGGTTGGTATCGCCCATCGCCTCGCACCAGTGGCGGATCATCGGCTCGTTGACCGCGTCCTTGCCCCGGCCCCCGGTGGCGGCCGACTGTCCCTCGAAGGCGGTCAGCAGCGTGTGGAACCGGGCTGCCTCCTCGGCCGCGGCCCCGACAGCGGCCCCGACAGCGGCCTCGGCCGTGTCCGCGTCCGTGTCCGTTCCCGTGTCCGCCGTCATCGCTTCCTCCCCTTCATGCCGAGCCGCATCATGGCGACGATCTCGCGCTGGACCTCGCTGACCCCGCCGCCGAACGTGTTGATCTGGGCGGCCCGGTTCATCCGCTCCAGCTCGCCGCCCGCGAAGGCCGCGGGCCCGCGGATCAGGGCCTCCTCGCCGACCACCTCCTGGCACATCCGGTACACCTCGACGGTGGACTCGGTGCCCAGGAACTTGACCCCGCTGGCGTCGCCGGGGGCCAGGGCGCCCCTGCCGACGTCCTGGACGAGACGCCAGTTGAGGAGGCGTACAGCGGCCAGTCGCGCATGCGCCTCGGCGAGCCGGGACTGCACCCAGGGGAGGTCGGCGGGCCGCTTCCCGGTGACCGGGTCGGGGGTGCGGGCGTGGTCGAGCGCGTACGTGTAGAAGTCCTCGGCCTGCATGCCGATGGCGGCGAGGGCCACGCGCTCGTGGTTGAGCTGGTTGGTGATCAGACCCCAGCCGCCGTGCTCGGGACCGACGAGATGGCCGGCGGGCACGCGGACGGAGTCGTAGTACGTCGCCGTCGTGGTGAGCCCGCCGACGGTGTGGATCGGAGTCCAGGAGAAACCCAGGGTGTCGGTGGGCACCAGGAGGATGGAGATGCCCTTGTGCTTGGGGGCCTGCGGGTCGGTGCGGCAGGCGAGCCAGATCCAGTCCGCATTCTGAGCGTTGGAGGTGAAGATCTTCTGCCCGTCGATCAGCCATTCCGCTCCGTCGCGGACCGCACGGGTTCGCAGGGCGGCGAGGTCGGTGCCGGCCTCGGGCTCGGAGTAGCCGATGGCGAAGACGATCTCACCCGCGAGGATCCGGGGCAGGAAATAGTCTTTCTGCTCCTCGGTCCCGTACTTCATCAAGGTGGGGCCGACGGTGTTGAGCGTGACCATGGAGACGGGGGCGCCGGCCCGGTAGGCCTCGTCGAAGAAGACGAACTGCTCGTCGGCGCCGCGGCCCTGGCCTCCGTATTCGACGGGCCAACCGAGGCCGAGCAGCCCGTCGGAGCCGATGCGGCGCAGCAGTTCGCGCTGGCGGGCGGGATCCTCGGGTACGCCGTCCGGCAGCAGATCCTTGAAGTACGCGCGCAGTTCGGCACGGAGCCGCAACTGGCCTTCGGTCGGGGCGAGGTGCACGGCGCAGGCCTCCCGGCATCACATCATCGAGGGAACCTGACTGTCCGTCAGATTCACCCGCGATGTCAAGGTCGGGGCGGCATGCGCGAGGGCGCCTGCGCTACCGGACCCCAGCCGGTCCGGTCGCACAGACGCCCTCAAGAATCGGAGCGGCTCAGGCCACTGCTACCACCAGGGGTGGAAGTTGACCGCCACGGTGGAGTTGGACTGGTCGATCGCGGTGAAGGCCGAGCCGTTCACCTGCGCCGTGTTGTTCTGATTGGATGCGCCGGAACCGGTGGCAACCTGCTGCGACGTGGACGAGTTGCCGTTGTTGTTGCCGCCCACACCGCTGCCGATGATGCTGGCGACGCTCGCATTCGATCCGTCGTTCGCGAAGGAGCCGTTGTCGGCCGACGCCACCCCGCCGAAGAGAGCGGCGGCGAGGGGGAGAGCGGCGACGGCGGCGATGACGCGGGCGGCACGGATGTTTGCCATGTCTTAATCCTCCAGAAAACCGAAGTGGGAAGTGCTCCAAAGCAGTTGGCCGACCGCCTCGGTCGTTCCGTGGTGACGACGTCGCGAGACCAGAGTTGCCCACCGAATCCCCGGCGAACCACCCCGGACCCCCCGATTCCCCCGCAAGTAATACCAACACCGGATAAACCACATTCTTACTTCCGGAGCCCAGGCAGCACTCCGGAGGCGGCTGAATCCCGCGTCACACAAGGGATGAAGCGTTCCGCCAGATCTCCGTGTCCCGGACATGCCGAAAAGGGCCGCGCCGTCCGGGAACCCCACCGTCTCCCGGGCCTGCGGCCCTGCAATCCCAAGCTTCACGCCCCCTGCGCGCCCCGGCGCAAGCCGGGGTAATCCATCCGTGCCCCGCTCCGGGACACCACCTGGCGCGATCCACGGTCATGACCGACCGGGCTCCAGCGCCTGTCTCTCCTTCTGGTTCTGGTCCTGCTCATGCTTGTGCTTGTGCTTTGACTCCTGCCCGGCGGCGGCGCGTACGCCTGCGAACCGGACCGTGCGACTACGACTACGACTACGACCGCTATCGCTACTGCTACTGCCACTGCTGGGACTAAGGCGACTGCGCCTGTTCCTTCTGGAACTAAGACTGCGACTGCGCTACGTAACGGGATACGGGGCTACGCGGCCAGCCGGAGCGTTTCCCGGGCGGCGCCGGCGGTGGCTGCGGCGCGGACGGTGACGGATGCGGCGGCGGGAGCGGCAGCGGGAGCGGTGCCCGAAGTCAAGGTGCGGGCGGCGCTTCCGGGTCCGGCGCCCATGGCCGCGGCGGTGGTGGAGCGGCGTACGGAGGGGGTTTTGCCGTGCGCCTCGGCGCGGATCCGCTGCTTGATGGTCGGCGGCAGCGAACCGCCCCGCATCACCGCCCGCCAGGTCCGTCGGGCCGCGACGGCCGGTCGGCGTACGGCGGTGGCGGCTGCGGGGCCCGCGGCGACGGGGGCCGAGACGGAAGCAGGAGCCGACTTCCCGGCGAGGCCGACGCAGGAGAGGAGCGCCACGAGGGCGGCAAGGACGGAGGTCCAGATCGACGCGAGGACGTTGCGGTGAGCCATGAAGATTTGCCTCAATTCGTGATGTTCGGACGGGCGGATCTGCATACATTCGTCATGATGTGGTCGCAACCGCACCGCCCCCACCACCCGCGCCGATCTTCCGACAAACACCACCCAGAAGGACCAAGGCCGCGAATCGGTGGAGGAACCCACCCAAGGTTCTGAGCGGTAGCCGCCCACCACACCACCATGTGACGTGTGCCATAAACACCCTCACCAGGAGGTCCGCCCCGGCGCCACCGGACCGCATTACGCCTGACCAGAGGCGCCCATTCCGGTTCTCGATCTTGCATTCCGTGATCAGTGCGGAGCGCTCGGTGAAAATTCCACAACTACGGATGAGTGATCCCGGACCTGATTCGCTTAAGTGGTCATCAGCGGGCAACTAGCGCGCCGGCACCGACAGTTGGTGTCCCACTTCGTTGAAGGAAGTGTCCCGTGACCACTGCTGAGCGTTTCAGCCTGGGCGCCGGAGCCACGTGTGCGTGACGAGACCGGGCTCGACCCGGGCCGGATGGGCGGCGGGCATGTACGCACGTCGCTGCCCCTGCCGCTGGACTTCGAGGCGTTCGTCCTCAGCCACCAGGAATTCTTCCACGCGTATGCAGAGCTCCACTGTGGCAGCCGCGTGACTGCGGAGACCGTGGTCCACGAGGTCTTCCTCGAGATACTCACCGAATGGAGCGGACTGCTCCAGGAGGACGAACTGGAGCGCCGCACCCTCGCGGTCCTCCACCGGCACGTAACGCGTCGGCTCGCCCGGGAGGGCCGGGACCCGGCGTACATCATCAATGGTCCGATCGGTCAGAACCTGCGCGCCCTCCGGGGCGAATTGGAGCTGGCGCCCAGTCCGATCGGTCTGTACGAAGCGATATCGGAACTTCCCATCCGCCAGTACACGGTCATCGTCATGCGGTTCCTGATGGGCTACACGACCAAGCAGACCGCCCGCTACATGGACATCGACGAACGCACCGTGACCCATCACTGCCGCCGCGCAAGGGAGCGCTTGGGCAGGAAGCTGGGCCTGCCCACCCGGACGGCCACCCGTCAGAAGGAAGGCACGCAGTGACCCGCACCATCGACGACCTCCTGGAGAACGCTGAGGTGACCCTCACGGGAAACCCTCGCTACGACGTCGGTGCGTCCCTGCGCCGGCTCGCCACTGACGCCAGCCGCAGTCCTTCGCCCTCCAGCCACCTGGCCGGCGCCGCCCGGGCAGGGCATCAGTTGTCGACCATGTGCCGCTGGGCCATCAACGCCCCGGACGCCGCCGGCCACATCAGCCGCCTCGCGGAGGTACCCACCCCGGGCACCAAGGCCGAGCTCGATGTGGAAGGCGCCGGCGTCTTCGCCTGCCTGCTCTTCCTGACAGGGCATCCCGACAGCGCCCAGTTCTGGTGGCAGCTGTCCGCCGGCGCCGGCAACCGGCTCGCCGCCTACTGCCTCCACCTGCGCCACCTCGCCCTCGGAGAGCAGCGGGAAGCGGCTCACTGGCTGCACGAAGTGACCGGTTCCCGGAGCGAGGGCGGCATCGACGACGTCCTGCTGGAATGCCTGGGAGCCGTGGCCTCCTACGTGAACAAGAACGGATCGGCCAGCAGCACACCCCCGACCGGGATGCTGGAAATGGAGGTGGACCGCCTCGGCGATGACGGGGGCATCGTCCGTCGTCCTGACCGGCGCCTCGTCGACAGCCTCCGCGCGTTCGCCAGTCGCTGACCGCCCCGCGGCCAGCGCCCCCACCACCCCGCCGAAGGGAGCCCTCCGGGCACCGCGCCGCCCGCAGGGCTCCCTTTGTCATGCCGAGGAAGGACCCGTGACCAGCATGGACATTCCACCCCCGCGCCCTCAGAAGCTGCGCGCCGTAAGGACCCTGATGCGGTGGGGCCGACGCCAGCGCCGCGCCGCGACCGGACACTTCGTACGCGGACTGAGCTACGGTGCCGGACTGGCCGCTGCGACCTCGGGGGCCTACTGGCTTCAGCAGCTGCTGTGACCGGCTCACGGAAAGCACAGAGGGCGGGCCCCGAACCGGGACCCGCCCTCTGACCTGCTGCTTCTCACATGGCGGTGGGTGTGGGATTTGAACCCACGGTGACATCGCTGCCACGACGGTTTTCAAGACCGTTCCCTTAGGCCGCTCGGGCAACCCACCTGGCCGGTACAGAGTACCGGCCAGGTGGGGGTGGCGGGGGCGAGTGCCGGGTCAGGCCGTCTGGGCCTTGTCGTAGGCCGCCTTCGCCTCGTTGCCGAAGTAGGGGCCGTACATCCGGTTCGGCAGGAAGGTGTAGCCGAAGCTGTTCACCGAGACCTGGGTGCCGAGGCCCGTGGTCTCGTTGAAGTCCTGGAACCAGGGGCCGCCGCTGGAGCCGCCGGTCATGTTGCAGGCCAGGCTGTGGTCCTTGGTCAGCAGGAAGTCCTTGCCGCTGTTGCCGCTGCAGTAGACCAGCTTGGTGCCGTCGTACGGGGCCGCCGCGGGGAAGCCGAAGGAGTACATCCTCTTGTTGTAGCCGCCGTTGAAGAGGATCCCCTGGGCGCCCACCGTCTGGGTCAGGGTCCTGCCGTTCAGCGGGGCGACGACGGCCAGGCCGACGTCCATGTTCATGTCCTCGCTCGCCGCCCACTGGTCGGTGGCGAAGGTCTTGGTGGCCGACCACTGCCCGTAGGGCGCGGAGCCGTTGTTGTAGGCGGGGACGAAGACCCAGTTCGTGTGCCAGGCCCCCTGGTACTTCACGCAGTGGCCGGCCGTGATGACGGTGCTGCCGTTGGCGCTGGTGATCGAGTCTCCGGAGCATGAGGCGGTCCGGTCGCCCAGCGTGAAGAAGACCCGACCCGAGGTCTTCACGACGGCGCCGCCGCCCGTCCAGGCGCCGCCCGCCTGCGGGAACGCCGTGGGGGACGCGGCAGCCGTCGGGGCGATGGCCGTGGGCGTCGCCGATGTGGCGACCGGGGTGCGGGCCGCTCCGGGGACCGCCGTCACATCGAGCGGAGTGGCGCCGCGCATCCGTTCGGTGGTCCAGAAGCCCTGGGTGTGCTGCTGCCGGAAGGACGCGGGGGCGTCCGCGGCGAGCGAGGGGGTGGCCGCCGTCAGGGCGCCCGCGACCAGGGCGCCCGCCGCGAGCAGGACGGACAAGGCCGTGCGATGACGATTCACGCATGACTCCTTCTGCTCCGTGCCCGGGCCGGGTGACGACACCGGGCAGGGTGGGGGTGAAGAGCGGTCGGTGCGGATCGGCTGTGCGCGGTGCTGCGTGCGTCGTGCGTCGTGCGGATTTCCGGGGGCAGAGTGGCACGGGAGCGTCGCAATGTCAGCGGGCAGTAAGAACGTTCGGTCGGTTCCGGCCAGGAAATGGCCAACTCCACCCCGTTGCACCGTCATACGGTGAGCAGCACGCCCGCGTACGACACCCCCGCCACCACCACCCAGGCCCCGAGGCCCAGCGCCGCGGCCCGCCCGCCGGTCCGGGCCAGCGTCGGCAGGTGCACCGCGCTCCCCAGGCCGAACAGAGCCGCCGCCAGCAGGGCCTCCTGGGCGGTGTGCGCCCACTCCAGCGCTACGTCGGGCAGTACGCCGGTGGCCCGCAGCGCGGCCGCGGCCAGGAACCCGAGGACGAACAGCGGCACCGGCGCCGGCCGACGCCCCGAGGCGGTGCGCACCCCGCGCCGCCGGGCCCGTACCGAGAAGGCCACCGCCGCCACCAGCGGGGCCAGCAGCGCCACCCGCATCAGCTTGACCAGCACGGCCTCGCCCAGGGCGGCGGGGCCTGCCGTCTGCGCTGTGGCCACGACCTGGCCAACATCATGGACACCGGCGCCGACCCACCGCCCGAAGGCGGGGTCGGAGAGCCCCAACGGTCCCTGGAGCAGCGGAAGTACCGCTATGGCCAGCGTCCCGCACAGGGTGACCAGGGCCACCGAGGCAGCCACATCCTCCTCGTCACTGCCGGACACCTCGCTCACCGCGCCGATCGCGGAGGCGCCGCAGATCGAGTACCCGGTGGCGATCAGCAGCGGCTGATCGCCCGGGAGCCGCAGCCGGTGGCCCAGCCAGAGGGTGCCGAAGAAGGTGGCCGCGACCACGCCGACCACCATCGCCACCGTGGCCCAGCCCAGCCGCAGCACCTGGTCCAGCCCCAGACCGAGGCCCAGCAGGACGATGCCCATCCGCATCAGCCGGCGGCCGGCAAGGGAGAGACCCGGGCGCGCGGCGGCACGTATGAATGTCCGCAGGCCCGGCAGGTGTGCCACCGCGATGCCCAGCACCACCGATGCGGTCAGCATCGGCACGGCGGGCACGAGGCGATGGATGCACCATGCCGTCAGCGCGCCGCCGGCAGCCATCGCCAACCCGGGCCAGGGAGTGGATGTTTCACGTGAAACATGCCGGACCGCTGCGCCCTGAGGGCGGTGGAGGAGGGCCATCAGTCGACGGGGAGCGTATAGACGCGACGGATGCTGGTGCCCAGCCGGGAGACGTCGGCGCCGTATACGTGCACCGATATCGCCTTGCTCGTACAGGAATTGCGCACCATGTGGATGTCACCGGGCGGGGCGAACCCGCAGACCTCGCCCTGGGCGTTCACCACGTCCTCGGTGGCCACCAGCCGGGCGGGGCCGGCACCCGGTGCGAGCCGGAAGCGGCGTTCGCTCTCCTCCCCCTGGTGCACCCCGGCCACGCACCACGACACGTGGTCGTGGATGCAGGTCTCCTGTCCGGGCAGCCAGACCAGTGCCACCACCGAGAAGCTGCCGTCGGACTCGGCGTGCAGGACGTGCTGCCGGTACCGCTCCGGGTCGCCTTCCTGCTGGGCCGGAGCCAGCAGGTCGGGTGCGCCCAGGTGCGGGGCAAGCCGTTCGCCCACCAGGTACGCGGTGAGGTCGGGAGCCAGCCCCCGCTCCACGACCGTGCGGATCTCACTGACGAGGGCGGCCATCCTCGTGGTGGTGCGGGCCGGTGTGGTGGTGGTCATACGGGCAGCGTGCTGCCGTCGTCCCATCACGTCCAACGACAGTTATGACCTGAAGTCCCTAGCAGTGCTTATGGGTCGGTCAGCAGCCGACCCGGTTCCCGGCCACCTGCTTCAGCGTGTCGAGCACCACGGCGGTCGCAGGGATCCGCAGGTGGTCCCGGTAGACGTACGCCGCGATGTGCCGGCGGGCCGCGGGCTGGAGGGCTCGCCCGCAGACCCTGCTGAGTGAGAGGGACGGCAGCACCAGCGCGGGCATCATCGCCACGCCCAGACCCTGTGCTACCAGGCTCTGCACCACCAGGTTGTCGTCGGTGGCGAAGCGGATGTCGGGCACGAACCCCAGCTCCGCGCACTCGTGCAGCAGGTTCGCGCGGCAGCGCGGACAGCCCGCGATCCACCGTTCCTCGGCGAGGTCGGCCAGGTTCACGGCGCGGCGCCGGGCCAGCGGATGCCCGGTCGGCAGCAGCACCGTCAGCTGGTCCTCCAGCAGCCTGACCTCGGCGACCTCCTCCGGAATCGCCTCGTGCAGGCCGGGATAGGTGAAAGCCAGGGTGATGTCGCACTCGCCGCGCTCCAGCCGGCGCAGCGATTCGGGGGGCTCCCCCTCCAGCAGTTCCACCTGTATGCCCGGATGGTCCTTGGCCAGGCTGCTGAGCGCCTCGGGGACGAGGGTGACGTTGGCGCTGGGGAAGCCGCACAGTCGGACCCGGCCGGTGCGCAGCCGGGCATACGCCCTCAGCTGCGCCTCGGCGGCGGAGAGGTTGCCGAGGATGGTCTCGGCGTGCCGGGAGAGGGACTCGCCCGCCTCGGTGAGCTGCATCCTGCGGCCCACGCGGGTGAACAGCGGGGTGCCGACGGCGCGTTCGAGCGCCTTCATCTGCTGGGTGATGGCGGGCTGGGTGTAGCCCAGCACACGGGCGGCGGCCGAGTACGAGCCGGAGGCGACCACCGTGTGAAAGGTCCGTATGTGCCGAGAATCGAACACGAACGAAGCATAAGCGGACGTTGGAGGGGCCGTAGGCGGAATCCGCCTACGGCCCCTCCTCGTCGGGCCGCCGCCGCGGCCGGTGCTGCTACTTGTCGCCGACCCGGGAGCCGAGCGTGATGTCGACCGTGGTCGGCTTGCCGCTGCGCAGGTAGGTCAGCTTCACGGTGTCGCCGGGCTTGTACGTCCAGATCATGCTGATCAGGGTCGGGCCGCTGTCGACCGGCTTGCCGCCGAACTCGGTGATGATGTCGCCCGGCTTCAGGCCCGCCTTGCCGGCGGGGCCGTTCGGGTCGACCAGCTCGTTGGCGGCCGCGCCCTGCTCGGAGATCTTGGCGCCCTCGGACTTGGCCTGGAGGTCCACGGAGACCGAGATCACCGGGTAGACCGGCTTGCCCGTCTTGATGAGCGATTCGGCGACGTTCCTCGCCTGGTTGACCGGGATGGCGAAGCCGAGGCCGATGGAGCCGGCCTGGCCGCCGCCGAAGCCGCCGTTGCCCGCCGACTGGATCGCGGAGTTGATGCCGATGACCGCACCGCGTCCGTCGAGCAGCGGTCCGCCGGAGTTGCCCGGGTTGATCGAGGCGTCCGTCTGGAGGGCGCTCATGTACGAGTTCTTGCTGCCGTTGCCGTCGCCGGAGGCCACCGGGCGGTTCTTGGCGCTCACGATGCCGGTGGTGACCGTGTTGGACAGTCCGAAGGGGGCGCCGATCGCGATGGTCGAGTCGCCGACCGCGACCTTGTCGGAGTCGCCGAGCGGCAGCGGCTTGAGGCCGGTCGGCGGGTTCTTCAGCTTGAGGACGGCGACGTCGTAGCCCTGGGCGCGGCCCACGACCTCGGCGTCGTACCGCTTGCCGTCGGAGAACGTCGCGAAGAGCCTGCCGCCGTTCGCGGCCGAGGCCACGACGTGGTTGTTGGTGAGGATGTGGCCCTGCTGGTCGTAGACGAAGCCGGTGCCGGTGCCGCCCTCGCCGTCGCCGGCGGATGCCTCGATGGTGACCACGCTGGGCAGGGCGCCCGCCGCCAGACCCGCGATGGAGCCGGCCTCGCGCTTGAGGTCCTTGGGGGTGTTCCCTGCGCTGATCGTGGTGGAGCCGGTGCCTTTGTTGCTGCGCTCGGCGGCCCAGTAGCCGACGCCGCCGCCGATGCCGCCCGCGAGGAGGGCCGCCACCAGGACTCCCGCGACCAGGCCGCCCTTGCCCTTCGACTTCGGCGCGGGGGCGCCGTCGGCGCTCAGGGGAGCACCCCAGGCACCGCCGCCGTGGCCGCCCGCTCCGTACGACGGCACCGTGGGCGGCGGAGGCGGCCAGCCCTCGGCTCCGTGCGCGGCCGGGGCGTGAGGATCGCCGTAAGCCGGGGCGGCAGGGGTGTGTGGCTCTCCGTAGGCCTGGGCCACCGGGGGCGCCTGGGCCGGCGGGATCTGCTGGGTGGGCTCGGTACCCGGTGCCGGAGTCGGCGGCAGCTGCTGGGTCACCGGCTCGGGGACGGTGGGCGCGGGGGCCGCATCCTGCGTCTCGGAGGCCGGAGCAGGGGGTACGGACGGGGCCGCGGGGGGTGTCGGGGCCGCGGTGCCCTCGTTCTCGGTGCTCACAGCGCTCTCTCCTCGTCACACACGGCTTCGGAAAATTCTCTGGCGATATCGGTCCGACTGAACGTTCGACGTGCCGCACAAGTTCCTGGGCAAAGCCTTTCCCATGACCCGTCAGAGCACTGTAAGCCGGACCTGTGTATCTCTCCCCATTCTTTATATACGACATTTCGGATGCACTCTCGGGGTCGATGCGGGGCCGGTGCGAGGCCGACGCGGGGTCGGCGGATGGCCGAGGCCCGTCCGGCCCCGACACCCGGGTGCCTCTCGGTGGCACCATGACCCGGTGACCCACGCAATGCCGCGCACCATCCAGGTCGTCGCCCACCGCGGCGCCTCGGAGGATGCCCCCGAGCACACCCTGGCCGCCTACCGCAAGGCCATCGAGGACGGCGCAGACGGCCTCGAATGCGATGTCCGGCTCACCGCGGACGGCCATCTGGTCCTGGTCCACGACCGCCGGGTGAACCGCACCTCGAACGGCCGCGGCGCCGTCTCCGCCCTGGAGCTGGCCGATCTCGCCGCCCTCGACTTCGGCTCCTGGAAGGACCGCGAGGAGTCCCCCGACTGGGACGCGGACCCCGAGCGCACCTCCGTCCTGACGCTGGAGCGCCTGCTGGAGCTGGTCTCCGACGCCGGACGGCCGGTGCAGCTGGCGATCGAGACGAAGCATCCGACCCGCTGGGCCGGACAGGTGGAAGAGCGCCTCCTCATCCTCCTCAAGCGCTTCGGCCTGGACGCCCCGCCTGCCGAGGGCCCCCACCCGGTGCGGGTCATGAGCTTCTCCGCGCGCTCCCTGCACCGGATCCGGGCGGCCGCGCCGACGATCCCGACCGTGTACCTGATGCAGTTCATCTCGCCGCGGATGCGGGACGGGCGGCTGCCCGCAGGAGTGACGATCGCCGGTCCCGGGATGCGGATCGTGCGCAACCATCCCGCCTTCATCCACAAGCTCCAGGGCGCGGGCCACTCCGTACACGTATGGACAGTGAACGAACCAGAAGATGTTCAGCTCTGCGCTGATCTGGGCGTGGAAGCAATCATCACGAACAGACCCCGCCAAGTTCTGTCCCAACTCGGGCGCTGACATCCCGATTTGCGCACCCACCTCCCCTGACACATCCGTAACAGGGTGTGCCCCGGCGCATCCGCTCCGCATTCGGTCGGCATGAATGCGTCAGAGGGGCGCGCTTCGGGCTCCTTCGGCGGTTTCCGGTCCAGGCCATTGGGGCATCCAGACCATGCGTGGGGCTAAGGAGGTTCCGGGGGTGGCGTTGGTGGTGGCACAAGAAGTGCCCACGTCGTCGTGCATGGACGTACGCCATGGTCCTGCGGGCGTGGGCGAGGCGAGACACCGGATGCGCGAGCAGCTGCGTATCGGCGGTGTACCCGAATCGGTCGTGGACGATGCCGTACTGATCCTTTCCGAACTGCTCAGCAACGCTTGTCGACACGGCACGCCCCTGGGCTCACGGGAAGTCGGGGACGGGGAGATACGCGCCGCATGGCGCGTCGACAGAGCGGGACGACTGACGGTCGAGGTCACGGACGGAGGCGGGCCAACCCGCCCGGTCCCTGCCACGCCCTCGGTGACCGCACGGGGCGGCCGGGGGCTGAACATCATCAGCGCTCTGGCCCAGGACTGGGGTGTCCGGGACGGAGCGGCGGGTGAGGTCACCGTGTGGGTGATCGTTGCCTGTGGGCCCCGGCACGAGGATTTCGCTACGCGCGTTGCGCCCCCGGCGATCGACTTCAGTACGGCATTCGACGACCTCGATCCCTGAACCGGGATCGGCGACCGCACGACGGACAGCACCGCACATCAACAGCACGACAACCGCACAACCGCACCGCAGCACCGCAGCACCGCAGCACCGCAGCACCGCAGCACCGCACGACAGCAGTACCGGTCATCCGCACAGGCGGCCGTCCGGGAGCGCACGCCGACCGTGCTCCCGGCCGCACCCAACCGGTTCCGGCGGTACGAACGGCTAGGCTCGCGCCCAGACACGACGCCGTACCGCCGCAACCGGGAGACACGCACGATGGCCAAGAAGCGCCCCGCAGCCAAGACTGCAAAGCCGCAGCTCAACAACGGTGAGATCCCTGTTGTGGGCGCCCGCGAGCCCTGCCCCTGCGGGTCCGGCCGCCGCTACAAGGCCTGCCACGGTGCGGCCGCCGCGCACGCCGTCACCGAGCACGTGCAGCGCCCGTTCGAGGGTCTGCCGGGCGAGTGCGACTGGGTCGCCCTGCGCGAGCTGGTACCCGCGGCCACCGTTCCGCTGTCCCTCAAGGGCGGCCTGCCCGAGGGCGTGCCCTCCGTAACGCTCGTGACCGTACTGCCTATGGCGTGGCCGGCGCTGCGCCGCGAGGACGGTTCCGTCCTCCTCGGCCTGCAGAACGACTCCTCCTCCGGCGACCTCGGCCGCGACATGGCCGACACCCTGGAGCGCGCCCTCGTGGCGGAGCCGGGTACGCCGGTCGCCGCCCGCCGGGTTCCGGCCGAGGGGCCCCGACTTCAGGATCTCCTGGACGCCGACGGCGGTTTCGAGCCGGTTGTCCACAGCGGGTTCGAATTCTGGATTCCGGAATCCGAGAGCGCCCAGAGCGCCTCGCCGGAGATCGCCGCCTCGCTGGAGCGCGCCAACGCCGCGGCCATTCCCACCGTCAAGCTGACCGGCGTGGACGCCGCCTACTGGTGCGAGACGCCGGACAAGAACCACCTGCGCTGGGTCATGCCGCACGCCGAGGAGAAGCTGCTCGACGCCCTCGCGCGGCTGCACGCGGCCGGCACGTCCTCGCTCGGCGAGGGTACGAAGCTCGTCGGTTCCTTCCGCGCGCACGGCCTGATGGTCCCGGTCTGGGACCTGCCCACCGGAGTCACGGCCGACGACGTCGAGAAGCCCGCCGCGGAGTTCGCGGAGCGGCTGGCCGGGGCTCTGGCCACGGACGCGCCGCTGACCACGGAGGAGCGCCGGGCACGTGGCGGACTCACCAACCGCCAGGTGACCCTCAGCTGACCGAGCGGACGCGCGGAACCGGTGACCGGAGTCACAACTCCCGCTAATCGTCTGCAAATCGATGTCTGAATATCGGAGATCGAATTTGCGAACAGGCGATCTCTTGTTACCGTTCTTGTAGCCCGGTCGCTGGTGCATCCCCCGTCGCCAGCGACCGGGCCCTTGATTTTCAGGGTGCGGTCAACCGTCACCCGGTGCCGGCGAGTTGCTCCCGGACCTCAAGAGCAGTTCCCCTTCATCATCCGGAACTGCAAATTCCGCTACGGCCGAGTAACCCTCCGGCTCTCCGACCGAGTCCTCCTTCGGCGTCTCGCACAGGCCCGGTTCGTCGCCCGCGCCCACCGCGCACCGGATCTGGACCGTGCGCCCTGCCGGACCCATCATCGTCAGCACCGCATCGAGTGCGCGACCACTTGTGTTCCGGTAGTAACTCCGGCCCCACGTACGGCCTTCACCCACCAGCACGCAGGTCTGCGCCTCCACCCCGTGCGGCGAGGACAGCTCGGGGCCGCAGCGGGAATCCGTACGGGGCTGCTCGGCCGGGCCGGGCTGCTGCCGGCCGGCCGCCCGCGCCGGGTCCGCGGGCGCCGCGGGGGATGTACGGGAGGGATCCGAAAGCCCGAGCGCCGAGAACAGGCCGCCGCCCTTTCCGTCGTCCTGACCGGCGCCATCCGGCCCGGCGATCGCTCCGGCGAGCGGGAGCGACAAGATGATCAGCACACCGGCGCCGATACCGATCAGGCGGAGATTCATTCGCCGAAGATAGCGAGGCGGGAATGGGGCACGGAGATCCCCGCGCCCAATTCCCTTGGAAACTCGTCCCGCTGGCACCCGTACGAGTGATCCTCGGGGGTCCGGCAGGTCAGTACGCGAGCCTGCTGCCGCCGCCGGGCGCGCCGCTGCTGGCCTCGACCAGCGCGTCCACGACCGCCTCGACCTCGGGCAGCCAGAGGCTTCCCGCACCGCCGGCTCCCGCGGCGCCCTGCGCGCTTCGCCTGCCCGACGGGCGCCTCTCCGCCCGCGGCTCCCGCTCCCAACGCACGTGGCCGCCACTGGACGCCGCGGAGGGCGGCAGCAACAGGTAGCCGCCCTCACCGTGGAAGCGCAGCGAGGAGGGCACGTGGTCCTTCGCGTACAGGAGTTCGCCGAGCCGCTCCAGCGAGTAGGGCGCCACCAGCAGCGCCCAACGGGTGGGCGTGGCCACGACCGGCCCGAGCCGCAGGCCCTGTGCGTCCAGTCGTACGAGGGCATGCGCGGCCGCGCCGGCCGGCAGGCTCACCGCGCACGGCGCGGCGCCGCCGGTGGCCATCAGGACGGGAGCGGTGGGCCGGTTGGTCCACCACCAGGCCACCATCCGGGGGTCGGTGGTGGCGGCGAGCAGGCCGGGGTCGAAGGGGTGGGCGCCGGGGACGACGCAGTCGGGGTCGGGGCAGGCACATCGTGCTCCGTCGGCCGCGGACCGGCCTACGCCGGGCAGGACGGGCCATTGCCAGGTGGTGGCGCAGACGAGCGCCGCGTCGAGGAGAGCGGATGTGCCGCCGCTCCGCCCCGGGTGGGGGCGCAGGGATTGAAAGCGATCGCGGAGCCGCTGGAGACGCCTTCCGAGGATCTCGCGCATGTGCGCTCGTTCCTTTCCGTTGAACGCCGAGGGCCACATCACACCAGGTAACCGGTGTCTCACCACACGTACAGGTTGCGCGTCACTGTTCGCCAGAAGCAGGTGCACACGGTTCGTGCAGTTTTCTTACGGGTCCATCAAACGTCCCGCGGGGGTGGAGCGCGACCCGCGCGGCACCGAGACCGGCTGCCGCCGCTAAGGACGACGGCCCGTGCCGGGCGGTTCCCGGCGGCGCCAACTGACCCCGGGCACCTACGAATACGTACCCGACCCCCCTCAGGAGCCCGCTCAGTCGATCGCAAAAACCGACTGCTTCCAGCTTTTTCCGGCCAAGTTCTAGCCTTGGCTCGACCGTGAGTTGCCGTCCCACGGACACCAGGATTCCCACCTGGGCAATGCTGGACATGCATCCATGTGTGCGTGTAGATGTGGATTCCTTGATGGCGGCGCAGCACGATCTGGGGGTTTGCGATGCTATTTGGCGAATCGCACCAGGTGGAAAGGCGGACGCCATGAGCGCCCCGCATCTGCCGAAAGTGGCTGGAATCGATCCAGCAGTAACCGTGTCACCGCACACTGCGGCGCCCACGCCCGCCCGCACCACCCCCGCACCGGCTCCGCCGCCCGGCTCGGGCAGTGTCATCCAGGACCGCCTGGCGGGCATGGTCTCGGATCTCACCACCCTGCACGAGCTCACCGAGCGCCTCGCCCGCACCACTGACCTCGACACATCCCTGCGCGAGTTCCTGCGCGCCGGCGCCGCGCTCGTCGGCGCCCGGCGCGGCCTGATCGTCCTGGAGCCCTCCGACGGACTCGGCCCGACCAGCACGATCGGCCTCGGACTCGGGCACGCGGAGCTCGGCCACATCGAGACCGTGCCGCGCAGCGCCACCTCCTATGGGCGGATCCTCGACGGTCTGCCCGACGCCCAGGGCGGCTCCGAGTTCCTCCCCGAACCGGACGCCCCGCCCGGCACCGGGGGTTTCGCCGCCCCCGTCGACCCCCGCCACCGCGAGGTCGCCGCCCGCCTCGGCTACGCCGCCAGCTACGCGCTCCCCCTCACCGCCGAGGCCACCGGCCGACTCGGCGCGGCCGTCTGGCTCTACGACGAGCAGGCCGAGCCGAACGACCGCCAGCGCGACCTCGCCGGGCTGTACGTGCGGCACGCCGCCGAGCACCTCGCCCGGATGCTGGAGGTCGAGCGCTCCCGCTCGCACCTGGCCACCGTCGCCGAGGAACTGCTGCCGAGCCGGCTCCCGCGGATCCCCGGGGTGCAGCTCGCCGCCCGCCACCACGCGGGGCCGCGCGGCGGGGGCGACTGGTACGACGCCCTGCCGCTGCCCGAAGGCGCCCTGGGCCTGGCCGTCGGCTCCGTCACCGGATCCGGGCCGAGCGCCATCGCCGCGATGGGCCGGCTGCGCGCGTCGCTGCGCGCCTACGCCGTCATGGAGGGCGAGGACCCCGTAGCCGTCCTGTCCGACCTGGAACTGCTGCTGCGCCTCACCGAGCCCGCTCGCTCCGCCACCGCGCTCTTCGCCTACTGCGAGCCCACCGGGGGGCCGCAGTCGCGGGGCCAGGGAAGCAAGATCATCCTGGCCGGGGCAGGACACACCCCGCCGCTGCTGATCGGCGAGCACCGCACCGAGTACGTGGAGACCTCGCTCTCCGCGCCCCTGGGCATGCTGTCCTGCTGGGAGGCGCCGAGCGTGGAGATCGAACCCGCTCCCGGAGAAACGGTGCTTCTCTACACCGACGGGCTGCTCCACCACACGGGCGACCCGATGGACCGTGCCTACGCCCGGCTGCACGCCGCGGCCGCGGGTGCACCCCGCAGCGCCCGCGCGGACCCGGCGGCGCTGTGCGAGCACATCCTGCGGACCGTCCTGCCCGGCGGGGAGCCGACCGAGGCCCCGGAGGACATCGTGCTGCTCGCCGCCCGCTTCGAATGAGGCTCGAGCATGTTCCGAATCGTGACGGACGGCATGATTCGGAACAGCTGTCTCCGTACACGCATACGATGGATGCGGTCCACACCCAGGTCCGTACCGTCGTAGCTGAGGAGAAGACGTGGCTGACGAGCTCACCCCGGAGACCCCGGAAGAAGAGCAGCCCAAGAAGACGCACAAGCAGCGCAAGAACGGTCTGTACCCGGGCGTCAGCGACGAACTCGCAGAGAACATGCGCACCGGCTGGGCCGACACCGAGCTGCACGGACTGGAGCCCATCGCCCAGGCCACGCACACCCTCGCCCGCCGGGACGCGCTGTCCCGGCGCTTCCCGGGTGAGCGTCTGGTCGTCCCCGCGGGACGGCTGAAGACCCGCTCGAACGACACCGAGTACCCCTTCCGCGCCTCGACCGAGTACGCCTACCTCACCGGCGACCAGACCGAGAACGGCGTCGTGGTCCTGGAGCCCACCGGGCCGACCGGGCACACCGCCACCGTCTACCTGCTGCCGCGCTCCGACCGGGAGAACGGCGAGTTCTGGCTGTCCGGCCAGGGCGAGCTGTGGGTCGGCCGCCGCCACTCCCTCGCCGAGGCCGAGCAGCTCCTGGGCATCCCGGCGAAGGACGTCCGCGAGCTCGCCGAGGCGCTCACCGAGGCCGAGGGCCCGGTCCGCGTCGTGCGCGGCCACGACGCGGTCATCGAGTCCGCCCTCACCGACAAGGTGACCAAGGAGCGCGACGAGGAACTGCGCGTCTACCTCTCCGAGGCCCGCGCCGTGAAGGACGCGTTCGAGATCGGCGAGCTGCAGAAGGCCGTCGATTCCACCGTCCGCGGTTTCGAGGACGTCGTGAAGGTCCTCGACAAGGCCGAAGC